>JAFANK010000030.1 GCA_019232725.1 Vulcanimicrobiota bacterium
CGAGAGAAACGCCGTGAGTGCTGCTTCTGGCGATGATGACAACCGCACGTCCTCGTAGCGCAAGATGAATTCGCCGAGCTGAGTATGCCAGCACGCACTCTCCGGTTTAATCGCGGCTTGCTCGATGCCCTGTGGTTTGGGATAGACATATGATGCAAATGCCGGCTCGGGAAAGCGCGCATCGCCGGGCCAAAAGCCTGCGTAGATCAACTCAGCATCGAGTGAATGCCGGAAAAGGTAATTGGCGCCAGGCGGCGGTGTCGCCGGCCGGCCGCTATACCGGTCGTACGCGAGGTCAAACGATCCCCAGAAGAAATGCACCGGCGTGTGGCGTCCCTGAAATGGCGCGCGATGACGTTTGAAGACCACATCGGCTAACGACAGCATTCGCCAAAACGTGTGGGCGCTTTTCGCGTCGTACGCAGCGTGGTGGCGATCTTGGTCGAACGGCGTGAGATCTGCGACCTCTTGCGGTACGGGCGTGCAACGGACGTCGCACTTGAGTTCGCCCAGCAAGCGCATGACCTCGGCATAGAAATCAGCAACGGCTCGCGCGGTGAGGTCGATATTGCGAATGCCGCCGTCGCTCGTCGTCAGGACAACCCGATGCGCGATGAAGTCGAAGTCGATCTGCAGCGTGCGGCTGCCGATGGGCATCGGTCCCGTTGTGAGACCGCGCGACGTCACGAAGAGTGTGACGTTGGCGAACTCCGGCTCGGGCGGTGAGAGCTCCAAGCGGACTTTCCCCGCGATCTGGATGTAGCGCTGGAGCGTGTCGCGCGTGTCGCTCCAAGCATCGAGCGGCAATGCAGGCCAAGTCGTGGTGGGCATGCAGTTGTTCCTCGCGAGAGGTATGGGTGGCTTCGAGCGGCGCATCTTCGAAGCGCCGATTGTCAAAGCCTCGCCCGGGGTGCGACCGGGATGTGGAAGGAAATAGTAAAGTCCTTAACAATATAGCGGTAAACTATTTTTGATCGTTTTTGAGGTGCATCCGTGGGAACAAAGACCATTTTGCTGCTCGCCGCCGCATGGCTGGCCGGTACCGGTATCGCTGCAGCGCAGCCTGCGGGTCAACCGACCCCTGCTGCCCCGCAGGTTTCGCTGTCGCTGCACGACGCGTTGCAACTTGCGCTGGCCAACAACCTGACGTATCAGGCGGCGCTGACGGACGAGCGTGCCGCGGAAGCGCAGATCGTCCAAGCTCGCGCTGCGTTTCAACCGACATTGAACACTGGTTACGAGTATACGCACACCCAGAACGAAGGTGCGTTTCAGTTCATCGCCATCTCGCCAACCGGTCCTAAGCTGCAGAAAGTGGAAGTGTCCGCGCAAAACGTCAACAGCGTCAACGCCACCCTGTTGTACGCGCTCTACACCGGTGGTGCTGCACAAGCAGCTATCGGGCAAGCAGCGGCGCACCTCGCGCAGACCCAGAGCGATCTTGCCGGGCTGCGCAATTCGTTGGTCGAGGAGACGACATCCGGGTACTTCCACCTTATCCAGACGACACGTTCAGCGCAGGTGGCTGACACCGCGTACGACGTCGCGAGCCAGGACCTCAAGACCGCGAACGAACTGTACACGGCCGGTACCGCCGCGAAAGTGGACGTGCTGCGAACGCAAGTGACGGTCTCCGACGCACGGTTGAACCAGATCAGAGCCCACAATGATGTTTCGCTCGCCAATGCGCGGCTCGCCAATACGCTCAACATCAACTTGGGCAGCATCATCACGCCGACTGACACGCTCGAGATCCAAGCGCCAAGCTACGTCTTGGACTCGTTGCTGACGTCGGCGAAAGGCCGGCCGGAACTTGCAGCTGCCTATGATGCCGTGACGATTGCGCAAAAAGCGGTGCAAGGCGCGCGCTCCGCCTACCTGCCCAACGTCGGCATCCAAGTGCAAGAGGCGTCGACGCTTCCCAACTTCGTCGGCGTGCAGCAGCCGCAGCTGTCAGAGACGCTGGCTGTGACGTGGCAGCTCTTCAGCGGGGGTCTCACGCGTGGGAAGGTGCAGCAGGCGCTCGCAGAGGTCGACAAAGCGGACATCAATCTGAAGAACACCGACAACAGCGTGGATCTCGAGGTCCGCGAAGCATATTTCAACTATATCGCGGCGCAGGCCGCGGTCGACGCGGCGCAGACGCTTACCACATCGGCCGCTGAGAACTTCCGCGTCAATCGGATTCGCTTTAAAGCAGGGGTGGGCACGTCGCTCGAGCTCTCCGACGCGCTGCTCTCAACGACGCAAGCCGAGAACAGCTACATCAGCGCGCTGGCGGACCTGCGCGTTTCACTGGTCAGCTTGCAGCGTGCCGCTGGTTTGTTACCGCCGCAGATCTGACTGCTCACAGGTCGCGGCGGTAGCGGTCTATCCACAACATGGCGCCGCCGAGCACGAGCGAGACGGTGCCGAAGTAAAAGCTATCCCAGGTGAACTGGCCACCGAGTAAGTCGCTGAGCATAAGAACGATGCCTGAGAGGATAAAACTCCAGGCGGTGGACCGCAAAAGGCAGCCAAGCACTTTAAGCGCATTCGTCCGCAAAAGTGATGGTCCCGCTCTCGCATGAAGCTATCGCGCCAATAAGAGAGGCCGGCACTG
>JAFANK010000090.1 GCA_019232725.1 Vulcanimicrobiota bacterium
CCTTCTCGTCTGGGTATAAGTGCCGCAGCCGATCGGTCAGCACGCGGCCGGTCGCGATCGCGTTGACGGTGATCCCGTCTTTGGCCACTTCTAATGAAAGCGTCTTCATCGCTGCGACGAGTCCTACGCGAAATGCATTCGATAACGCAAGCGCCGGGATCGGTTGTTTGACCGAACTCGAGGTCAGGGCAACGATGCGTCCCCACTGCTGCGCGCGCATCGCCGGGATGACGCCGTGCACGAGCTGTAGCATGTTGCGCAGCGTTGATCGATAGCCAGCATCCCATTGAGTCAAGTCGAGCTCCAAAAATTTTCCGGGCGTAGGTCCGCCGCTGTTGGCGATAAGAATAGCCGGATCGCCGAACGCTCGGCGCACGTCTTCGAGCAGCCGGTCAACGGAGTTTGGATCTTCGAGGTCGGCGGCAAACGCTTGTGCAGCGCTAGCGCCACGTTCCAGCGCTTGGCGTGCAACAGCCTCGAGCCGCTCGCGCCGCCGAGCCGCAATGGCAACGGTGGCGCCTTCGGCCGCCAGCGCAAGTGCGACCGCTTCACCGATGCCCGAGCTCGCGCCCGTGACGAGCGCAACCCGGCCGCGTATCTTCAAGTCCATGGATCGCTCCCGTTATAGTGCCTGCTCTTCATAGGTGCGCTGCCGCCCAGTCGTCGCATCGATCTCAAGCAACTCCTCTGCCGCGCACGTGTGAAAGGAGAGCACGACCATGTCTTGGCCCCGAGGGAAGAACTCATGCGCCACACTGACGTCAATGACTTCCCATACAGCGCTGGGATCCGCGCGTTCATCGTAACGGACCATCTCCTTTGTTCGCTGGCCGATGTGCGCCGTTCCCTCGCCCTCGAGCACGATCATGTGCTGGATGCTATTCGGATGGTAGTGGCTCTGCGACGGCGTGTTGTTCTTGAGCACAAAAATCCATGCCGACTTGATGTCGGCTGGCAGCAACGCGGTGAGCGCGCCATCGAGGTTGATCGCTTCCCACACGAACGGACCGGACATGTGGCGCACTTCAGACTTCAACCGATCGATTGATGCCGCCGTTGACGTGCGGGCGAGCAGCTCGCGCACCGCTGCGCTCAGTTTGCCAAGCCGTTTCTCGCCCTCGGCGGACAGCGTCATCACCGCAGGTATGTGGTGAACCATGCGAGCGTGCGCTTCCAGGCGTCTGCTGCCGCGCTCGGCACGTATCGCGCACGTGTATCGTCGAAAAACGCATGCCCGGCTTCATCGTAGATCTTAATGTCGTTGGGTACCCGTAGGCGCGCCTGCATCGCTCGTACGTCTTCGGGTTTGATGCTGGTGTCGCGTGCGCCGTATTGCCCCATGAAAGGCAGCTTGAGCTCATCTGTATACGACAGCGCCATGACGGTGATCGGTCCTTCGTCGCTCTCCGCACCCCAACGCACTTTGCCGTAGAAGATCACCGCTGCATCAAAAACCTGCGCATCGTCGATCGCCGCGCGCAGCGCGATACTACCGCCCATGCAAAAGCCCATGACACCGATCTTGGGTGGCCGCTGCGCTGGCCCCTGACCGACGCGCGACCGTATCCACACGGCGGCTGCACGGATCTGGTCGTCGACCGTCGCATCGACGAGCTTGGCAGCGGCGGCCGAAAACGGCGCGTAGTCCGTCGAGTTATCGCCGTTCGGCGCACCAAGGCCAGCATACAAGTCAGGTGCAACCGTGACGAAGCCGGCTTTGGCCAGGCGTCTGACCGTGTCACGGATCTGCGCGTCGACACCCCAAATGTGCTGCACCACGACAATGCCGGGCGTGCGCGTTGCATTCTCACGCGGATACGCCGCATATGCATCGATGGCGCCCGTCGCGGCCGCAAGCTCCGGTCGCTCCACGACAAGAGCGGGATCGTCTTCCGGCACGATCGGCGGGTGCGGTTTTCCGAGTTGTTCGTTCGCCAGGGCGCGAGCGATGCTGCCGGCAGCAGCGACCAAACCGGTTGACAACCCCAAAAACGGCCGGCGCCCGAGCATCGACGATGTTGATCGCGTCGGGTCGATATCACTCATGCAAGCACCTCCGCGGATCGTTTAGTCTGCGCGATCGAGTGCAGCGATGGCTGCGATCTCGACTCGATACTCTTCGCCAGCGAGTTTTGCTTCGACGCATGCGCGAGCGGGCGCCGCGCCCTCTGGGACCCAGGCATCCCATATCAGATTCATATCATCGTACGCCGCAACGTCAGCGAGCCACACAGTCGCCGATAGGAGGTGCGATTTGTCCGCACCCAGGCGGGCGAGCACCGTATCGATTTTTGCGAGGATCTGACGAGTCTGGCCTTTGACGTCTGCTGACGTGTCATCGGCGACCGTCCCTGCGATATAGACGGTGTCGCCGTATCGCACAGCTTGACTGAGCCTGCGTCCGGGATTGATGCGTTCGATGGGCACGTGAGCGCTCCTATCCTTGCTTGGGAGCTGATTGTGCACGACTGAAATCCACGGCTGCGGTGTTGGCACCGCTCACCATGACACAGACGCGCTCGCCAGGCGCAGCCGTGTACTTGTGGGAGAAGAGCGCCGCCGACGCGGCCACGGCGCCAGGTTCCACGACGACCGATAGCCGGTCCCACAGCAAACGCTGTGCATCGTGCATGTCCTCTTCAGAAACCGTTACGACCCGCTCGACGTACCGCTTAATGATGGGCAGTGTGAGCGTGCCGATGCGTCGTGGTCCCAGTGAGTCCGCTGCGATGCCACCGACGGGTGCATCGACTGGATATCCAGCTGCCAGGGCGCGCGTCAGCTTCGGTGCCTTCTCCGGCTCGACCGCGATGATTTTGACTCGGCCGGCGAACCAGGATGCGATCCCAGCGATCAATCCGCCGCCGCCGACCGGCACGAGCAGCGTGTCGAACGCATCCACTTGATCCTCGAGCTCCAAGCCGATGGTCGCGGTGGCCGTGAGTGTCTCCGGTGCGTCGAAAGCGTGGATGCTCATCGCGCCACTTTCTGCCCGCCAGTGTTCACTTGCTGCCAACGCATCGGCATAGTCTTCGCCCTCAACCCTGAGATGCGCGCCATACCGCCGAATACGATCGATTTTCAGCGGGGACGAGATGCGCGGAACGAATATGGTCGCCTTCACCTTCAGCTTCATCGCCGCAAAGGCGACTGCAGTGCCGTGATTGCCACCTGATGCGGCCACCACGCCCGCCGGCGGAATGTCGCGCGTCAGCATATGCGCAAACGCGCCGCGCGCCTTGAACGAACCTGCGTGTTGCAGCGACTCGAGCTTAAAAGTCAGGCTGCCCGGCGCGAGGCCGAAGTCAACGGCATCGGTCGTGACCACCGGCGTCCGCCGGATATAGGGCTCGAGCAGCCGGTTCGTCTGTGTGACCGCTTCGCGCGTCAGCTCGATCATACTCGTCGACATGCTTGACATATTATTAGGCATTTGGCAAAATGTCAATATGGAAGTCGAGCAAGCGTTGCGAGCACTGGCGAATGACCGGCGCCTCCAGATCCTGGAATGGCTCAAACGGCCACGCGCGCATTTTCGGCCTCAGGTCGATGGGGATCTCGTCAAAGATGGCGTTTGCGGAGCGCTCATCGCGGAAAAGCTCGGGGTGTCGCAACCGACGGTGAGCGAGCACCTGAAGATTCTCGCCCAGGCGGGGCTTGTCCGCGCGAAACGCATCAAGCAGTGGACCTTCTACAAACGTGATGAAGCGCAGATCGCAGCTATCAAGGCCACCATTCTGAAAAAAGTATGAACGCCGTTTCGCCTTGCAACGCAACATGAATATCGAGCCGGTCATCTTAGAGGGCAACGCCGTGCGCCTGGAGCCGCTGCGGCGCGACCACCACCAGGCGCTCTGCGCGGTCGGCTTGGATCCCGCACTCTGGCGCTTGAATCCCACACAGGCGCTCAGCCCGGAACAGATGACGGACCAGATCGAAGAACTGCTGGCGGCCCAGGCAGCGGGTACCGACCTGCCGTTTGTGACGGTCGAACGTGCGTCGAACTCCGTTGTCGGTGCGACCCGCTACATGAACATCGATCGGCCGAACAAGCGGGTCGAGATCGGCGGCACGTGGATCGCCCGACCCTGGCAGCGCACAGCCATCAACACTGAGGCGAAATACCTCATGCTGCGTCACGCGTTTGAGACGTGGGGCTGCATCCGCGTCGAACTGAAAACCGACGCGCTCAACGAGCAATCCCGCGCTGCCATCCTGCGCATCGGGGCGCGTGAAGAAGGCATCTTGCGTCGCCACCTCATCACCTGGACGGGCAGAGTACGCGATACCGTTTACTTCAGCGTTCTCGACGACGAGTGGCCGCGCGTGAAAGCCGAACTGGAGCACAAGATGCGGCGAGGGACAAACATTGGCTCCTGAATCCGAACGGCGCTATGACTATCAGCTGCTCGACGTCTTCACGAAGACTC
This sequence comes from Vulcanimicrobiota bacterium, assembly GCA_019232725.1. Taxonomy (GTDB): domain Bacteria; phylum Vulcanimicrobiota; class Vulcanimicrobiia; order Eremiobacterales; family Eremiobacteraceae; genus JAFANK01. The sequence continues at coordinate 4,431 of JAFANK010000090.1, forward strand.
GCTTCGAAGGCAATCCGCTCGCAGTCTTCCCTGTTGCGCGCGGCCTGTCAGACGTCGAAATGCAATGCATCGCCGGCGAGCTGAACCTCTCGGAGACGGTCTTCTTGCTCGAGCCTGTCGACGCGCGGGCAGCCGCGAAAGCGCGCATCTTCACGCCACGCCGCGAACTTGATTTTGCCGGCCATCCGACTATTGGGACCGCCTTCGTGGTCAGCAACCTGAAGGTGCAACGTGGACGGTTCGCACTCGAAGAGAATGTCGGGCTCGTGCCGATCGACACAGACACAGATGCTGATGGCTATCCTATGTTCTGGTTGACGACGCCACCACTAAAGTTCTTCGAGACGGTCGATCCCGTGCATTGCGCCAAGCTCTTAGGGCTATCGGTCGATGATATCACTCCAGAATGTCAACCGCAGCTCGTCTCTGCAGGCAGCCCGATGCTCTTCGTACATCTCGTGTCGATGGAGGCGGTCGATCGCGCAGCCGCGCGACCTGAGCTCGCGAGTCAACCAGTGGGCAGCATCGATTCCGTCGGCACGTATGTGTTCGCGCGCAAAGAACCGCAGTCGTCGACCTCTTTTGATGTGTATGCGCGGATGTTCGCGCCCCAGACCGGCATCGCTGAAGATCCCGCAACCGGCGGTGCGATAGGTCCCTTAGCCGGCTATCTCCTTGCGCACGGCAAACTGCCGCGCAAGCCCCTTGCGTTCACAAGCGAGCAAGGCGTGAAGATGGGACGCCGCAGCTTGCTGCACGTGCGGATCGACGCCGGTACAGGCGGTGAAACGATCAAGGTCGGTGGTTGCGTCGTGGCGATCGCCCACGGGACCTTTGTGCTCAACGGCGCGTAGAACGATACACGAGTTGTGTACGGCCAGACGGTCAGGCTCTGCTGCGCGCCTTCGCTGTCGCGGCTGCCCAATGGTAGAGCCCGTCGAGCACGAGGCGCTCGTCACGTAGTTCAAAGATGCTCGTGTGCGGCGCGATGAGGTCCGCCAGGCCGCCGGTGGCGACAGCCCGTGCGTTAACGCCGAGTTCGCGGCGGAACAAGGCCACCAGGTGTTCGACCTGGCCGACAAACCCTAAGATGATACCCGATTGCAACGAGCTCGGGGTGTCGACACCGATCGCCGCCGGCGGTTTCACGAGCGGCACACTCATCAGCTTAGCAGCGCGTCTGATGAGCCCGTCGACGGAGACTTCAACGCCGGGAGCGATGGCGGTGCCCAAGTACTCGCCATTCGCGCCCACCGCAGCGAACGTGGTGGCCGTGCCGAACTGCACGACGATGATCGGCGCGCCGTATTTGCTCACCGCGCCGATGGCGCCGGCGATCAGGTCGGCACCCAGTTCAGACGCATGCCGCGTGCGCACCGGCACGAGCGTTTGGCGCGCCGCCGACAAGAACTGCGGGCGACAGCCGAAGTAGCGCTGTGACATCCCCGTGAGCGCCCGATACAGCGGCGGCACGACGCTTGAGATGACGATGCGTGTGACTGAAGCGCGCGAGACGTTGATCACCCGCATCATACTGTCCACGAGCGCCGCGAGATCATCGCCCGTGAGGCGGTGATTGGTCGCCGAGCGCCACGTGTGGACGAGCGTGCCGGCAGCGGCGCCGTCCATCTCGAACAGGCCGAACTTGATATTGCTGTTGCCGGCTTCAATCGCGAGCAGCATTGTGAACCGCTACGTCGTGACCGGACGCCCGCGCGATGGGCGCAGCGCCATAATGCGATCCCAAATCGCGGCTGCGACGGCCGGCTTTGAAGCGCGAGGCAGCGCTTCGCGCCCGTCGGTCCCCCACAGCACCACGACTTCGTTGTCGCTCGCGCCGAAGGCACCACCACCTATGGCGATACGGTTGGTCACGATGCAATCGAGCTTCTTGGCCAGCAACTTCTCGCGAGCGTGCTGTTCGGCGTCATCGGTTTCGGCCGCAAATCCGACGATAAAGCAGCCCGGCGGTTTGCGCTCGGCGACTTGCGCGATGACGTCGGGGTTGCGCTCGAGCACGAGCGTGCTCGCCGCATCGGCTTTGCGGACTTTGCTCGGCGCGAACTGGGCAGGCCGAAAATCGGCCACCGCGGCAGCGCCCACAAAAATGGCGGTACCCGGCAGATGTTCCATCACCGCTGCCTGCATTTCGCGAGCGGTGGTCACACGGACCACATGCACGCTGGCCGGCGGCCGCAATTCGGTAGGTCCGCAGATCACGGTGACCTCTGCCCCGCGCGCGTGCGCCTCCGCGGCCATGGCAAATCCCATGCGGCCGGTCGACGGGTTCGACAAGAAACGCGACGGGTCGAGGAATTCGCGTGTCGGGCCTGCTGTTATCATGACGCGCAATCCATCGAGTTCATGAGCACGGCGGACCACTTGCTCCACAGCTGATACGATGGTGTCGGGGTCGGCGAGCCGCCCTTGGCCGACTTCGCCGCACGCCAAAAACCCAGCGCCGGGTTCGATGAAGAACATCCCGCGCTCGTGCAGCGTACGGATATTCTCTTGGGTCGCGGCCGCCTCAAGCATCTGCGTGTTCATCGCCGGGGCGATCAAGACCGGTTTGCGCGTCGCCAGCACGCAGGTGGTCAGCAGATTGTCGGCGATGCCATGCGCCAGTTTGGCAAGCGTGTTGGCCGTGGCGTTGAGCACGAGAAACGCGTCCGTTTTGCGCACGAGGCCGATGTGCGCGATCTCCCAGGCGGTGCCTGTGCCGAACATGTCGGTGTGCACGTCGTTATTCGAGAGCGCTTGGAAGGTCAGCGGCGTGACAAAGCGCTGCGCCGCCTCGGTCATGATCACGTGGACGTCGGCGCCCGCTTGGCGCATCGTGCTGACCACCTCGGCGCACTTGTATGCGGCGATGCCGCCGCAGACCCCGACGAGCAGCGTCCGGCCGGCAAGATCTTTGTGCGCGGCGGGCGGTCTATCGTTCATCGCTTCACCATTTCTCGTTCGGCCGGCGTTTGCACTGTCAAATTGTCGATGAGTCTTGTCGCACCGGCGAAGGCCGCACCGATGGCCACGAGGGTCGTCCCAGGCGGCGCCGTGCGCAGCGGTTCGAACTTGGCAGGATCGACGACGCCCAAATAATCCTCACGCAGCGGCGCCAGCCGCTGCCGCGCGCCAGCGAGCACCCTTGTGACATCAGACTCGCCTTCGCCTAAGCGTGTGACGACCTCGCGCAGCGCGGCGACGAGATTCGGCGCTGCGTGACGTTCGGTTTCGCTCAGGTACACGTTGCGCGACGAGAGCGCTAGGCCGTCCGCCTCACGCACCGTCGCACATGCGTGAATCTTGGTGGCGATGTTCAGATCGAACGCCAAGCGCTGGATGATGGCCAGCTGCTGCGCGTCTTTTTGGCCGAAGTATGCGTGCTCGGGCTGGACGGCATTGAGCAGCTTCAAAACCACAGTCGCCACGCCGCGGAAATGACCGGGCCGGCGATCGCCCTCGAAATAGCGTCCAAGCGCCGCGGGTTCCACGATGATGTCGGGCGGCTGCGGGAACATCTCGGTTGCCTCCGGCGCGAAGACGATGTCCACCCCGAGCCCTTCGAGCAACTCGCGATCTTCTTCCATACGGCGCGGGTAGCGCGTGAAGTCTTCGCTCGGGCCGAATTGCAGCGGATTGACGAAGATGGTGACGACCACATGCGCGCATTCGCGACGCGCCTGTTCCACAAGCGCAGCGTGCCCTTGGTGCAACGCGCCCATGGTCGGCACAAGCCCGACCGCGCCAGGCAACGCTGCGCGGCGGTCGCGCAGCTCACCCAGCTGCGTGACAAATTCCATGCTGCTACGGGGTGGTGTCGACGCGGGGTGTTTCGGGTTTTGCAGCTGGCGGCTCATCTGATGTGAGGATGCTGTGTTCGGCTTGTGGGAATGCGCCCGATCGCACGTCGTCGACGTACGTGCGAATGGCGGCCAAGCCTTCGTCATAGAAGTGCGCGTACTGCTTGGCGTGCTTTGGCACGTATCCGGTTGAGAGGCCCAGGAGGTCGTTGATGACGCTGACTTGGCCATCACAGGCGATACCTGCGCCGATGCCGATGGTCGCTGCGGCGACCGTCTCCGTGACACGAGCGGCGACCGTGGCGGGGATGCACTCGAGCACGATCGCGAAACACCCGGCGATGTCGAGGGCTTTGGCATGCTCGATCAGCCGTGCGGCCGCAGCCATCGTCTTGCCCTGTGCTCGGAAACCACCCAGCGCGTGCACGGACTGGGGCGTCAAGCCGAGGTGGCCCATGACCGGAATGCCGATGCTGACCAGGCGTGCCACAAGGCCTGCGTCGGCGCCCTCGAGTTTGACGGCCTGGGCGCCGCCCTCTTTCAAGAAACGCCCTGCGTTGTGCACCGCCTCATCGTGGCCGCACTGATAGGAGAGAAACGGCATATCGGCGATGATGAACGCGCCGCGAGCGCCGCGGACCACGGAGCGCGTGTGGTATAACATCTCATCCATCGTAACGGGCAATGTCGTCTCATGGCCCGCAAAGACCATACCCGCCGAATCGCCCACCAAGATGGCGTCGGCACCCGCGGCATGCACGAGCGATGCGGTCAAGGCGTCATACGCCGTCAGCACGACGATCTTTTCGTGGCGGCGTTTCTTTTCGGCGAAGGTCAAGACTGAGGCCGGCATAGCACCTCGCGACGTCAGGCGTCGTGGTTGTCGATGGGCACTTCCTCGGCACGCAACACGCGCAGCATGGTGCGTCCGACGACGAAGGGCTCGCCGATGGGCAGCGTGGTCGCGCTCGAGATGGGAGCCTGCGCAAGGATCGTCCCGTTGCTGCTGTCAAGATCCGCGACGACCAAGCGATTGGCTTCCACATCGATGCGCGCATGACGGCGCGAAACCGTATGGTCCACGGGCAATGCCGCTTGCGCACACGCGGCGTCGCGCCCGATCACGATGCTGCGCTCGAACAGCCAACGTTTTCCATCAAGCGGTCCGTTCATGGCTTCGAGGACGTACATAGATTCATGAAGATTCGCCATCCCATGCCGTTTCCCCACGCATTCATGCGGGTTTGCGGCGCTGTGCGGCCGTGCCCACAGGGTGGGAAGTGTGACGGGCTGTGACTGGTTTCCGCCTAATTTCACCAGGGGTGCGGCCGAACACTAGAACATGAGGGGCCACGTCAGGCGCCCGCTGTCCGCGATTTGTCAGAAGATGCCGTCGCCGGAGATAATGTGAGAGTGGATCACTCCAAGGTGAGCGAGTTGCAGACATCAGACCTGCTGGACATCGACCCGGATGCGCTGCGCGAAGCAGAACGCGTTTTCGCCCAAGGCATCTTGGACACGATGGCAGGCAAACAGGTGCTGCGCGCCATCTATGAAGAGACGCGCGTCGTCGTCGTCATGAGCGATGGCAGCGAGTACTATTTCTATGGTTTCATGGGAGAATCAAAAGGCCGCTAACAGCTGCGCAAACATGCAGATAAGCAAACGAGGCCGCCGGCCTCGTTTTTGTTTGCAGCTCTGCGCCTAGGTCTTACGAGCTTGCGACCTGTGATTGTACGAAGTGGGCGATCGCGCTACGGTCGTCACGATCGATGGACGTGAAGGCGACCCCGTGATGATACTTCTGTTCCGGGGCTGAATAGTAGCTCAGCACGACCCGGCCGCGCGCCCGGATCTCATGGCCGCCATCCAAGGTGAACGCCAAACGGACCGTCGATCGCGCGGGCGCGTGCTTGTCGGAGACGAGGCGCATGCCGCCCTCGCCCAGGTCGACGACCGCGCCTTCGTGACGCCCGCCGTTGTTCTCTAGGGTGAAGGTGACGGGCAACGAGACGACCGTGCGGACGTACTGCCGCCGTTGAAGGTTCTCAGCCATGTCTTGAGGGCTATTCGCGTACGGGACGCCGCGGCCTGCCGAATGACGGTCACGCACGGCACGTGCTGCGGCAAGCACCGCGATCACACCATGGGTCGCATCCATGCCACCCTGCAAGTACACCGTGAACGGCGGCCGCATCGGCGCATCACAGGAAAGCTCTATCGTAGAACCGTTGATGAACGATCCGGCCGCCATCACGACCGGATCGTCATAACCAGGTACGGGCCCAGGTTCAGGCCGTGCTCGCGCGTTGACCGGCAACATGGTCTGCAACCCGTGCGCGAATGCGACGAGCTTGCCAGGCTCCCCAAGGTTGATTGCTTGGATGATATCATAGCGCGCTGCACCCGGCTGCGGATCCACCTGATAACCGAGCTTCGCAAATAGCGCAGCGGCAAAGTCCATGATCTTGAGCGACTCAGCCACGACCTTTGGCGCGCGATGCAGTCCCGCGAAGAAGAGCCGTGGCGTGTCGAGCGTGGGACCGACGTTGCGCCCCAGTCCAGGTGCGACGATAGCACACGCAATCGCATCGAGCAGCTCGGGCCGCCCGGCTATGTACGCGCCCGCGGGCGCGAGGCCGCCACCCGGGTTCTTGATGAGTGACCCAATGATGAGGTCCACACCGACCGCCGTCGGTTCCCGTTCTTCGACGAACTCGCCGTAGCAGTTGTCGACCACGATGATCGCTGCCGGCGCCGCATTGCGCACGAGCCTGACGATGCGTTCGATATCGCCGATGCCCAGCGCCGGGCGCGGAGCATATCCACGCGAGCGCTGCACGAACACGACATCGGGTAGTCGTGCCAGAGCATGATTGATACCGTATTCATCGAGCGAACCGTCGTCCTGAAGCGCAACTTCTGAGTATCGTTCGTCGCTTCCCGATGAGCTGACGAGCAGTGGCTGTGCGAGCGCGAGGCGCAACGTGTCATACGGTGCTCCTGTCACCGAGCACAACCGCCCGCTCGGCCCGAGCAGCGCATTGATCGCAGCTACGATCGCATGCGTGCCACTGATCAGCTGCAAGCGCGCATAGCAAGCCTGTGCATCCAAGCACGTAGCCAGCAACGATTCATAGGCGTCACGCGCGCTGTCGTGATAGCCATAGCCTGTGGTGCCCGAAAAGTGTGCCTCATGCAGGCCGGCACGCGCAAAACAAGCGATGACCTTGGCGCCGACCGCAGCCGCTTGAGCATCGCGCTTGCGCCATGCTGGGCCGACCTCCTCAAACGCGGCAGCCGCGAGCTCGAGCAGCTCGTCATCGAACCCAAAAGGTGCTATCGCTCGTCGCAATGTTTCGTTCACGTCGTGTGCTTGCGTGGTGCCGTGGCTGTGTGCTCGGCGCGCTCGTGTTCCCGAATGGCTTCGGCCGCGCGAACGAGCTCTTCTTCTGCTTCCGGATGTCCGCGCACGGTCCGTTCAAATGAACTCCAAAACGGCGTCCAGAGCAAAAACGCAACGGCGATGTTGATCACGACAAGCAGTAAGGCGTTCCAGTCACCTTTGGTCGTCATCCACGCGGCGATGATCGAGGGAAAAGCGCCTGGCAACCAGACCGACGTGCGCGCCACAAAGCCCGTGGCCTCCGCGATGAACGTGATCGTCGCGAGGATGAGCGGGATGCCCACAAAGGGCATCACGAGAGCTGGATTCATCACGATGGGGATGCCGAAGATGAGCGGCTCGTTGATGTTGCAGATGCTCGGGGCGAGGGAGGCGAGCCCGAGGCGGCGCAGCCGCTGCACCCGCGAGCGCAGCAACAAAAAGGCAAGGGGCAATGTCGCGCCCGATCCGCCGGGATAGATAAACGTGAAGATCATGAGCGTCACGACGTAGGGCAGCGGCTGATGGTGGACGATTGCCTGCTCATTCGCATCGAGCGCATGCAAGTAGATCGGCGTGGTGATCGGCGCGAGGAACGCGGGCCCGTGGATGCCTGCCGACCACAAGACCGTTTGCAGGAAGACCACGATCAAGAGCGCGGGTAGGGTGTCGCCCACGGAAACCAACGGTTGGATGATCGTGATAAGCCAGCCCGCGATGTCGACGTGCAAGGCAAAAAGACCGCCGAAGATCAGCGCCGCCGCACACGCCCCGGCAGCGGTCGCAACGTTTGGGTTATCGATCCACTGGTCTGCAAGACGAAAGCACTCGCCGCTGATGAGACCGACGAGGAGCGCGAGGAAAAGGCTCGTGGCGGAGATCTGACCCAAGAAATCTTCGAATGGCTGATGCAGCGCGTTCGCCGGTAACGAGAGCAGAAATGCGCCAAGGCTAACCGCTACTGCCGCAACGCGGTTGTACCCGAACTTCGTCGCGAGACGTTCGGGCAGCACCACTGCCAACGCGAGACCCATGAAGCCGAACCCGATGTGATA
>JAFANK010000282.1 GCA_019232725.1 Vulcanimicrobiota bacterium
TTAGGTGTCCGTGCTCAGCAGTATCCGCTCGTGGGTGGACGGGAACGACCGGGAGGTCGCCCGCCTGCGCAAGATCGCCGTCCGGATCAACGAGCTCGAATCACAGGTCACTGCACTCAGCGACGAGACGCTCGCGGCCAAGACCCCAGAGTTCAAACGGCGGCTCGAGCAGGGTGCCACGCTCGACGACGTGCTCGTCGAGGCTTTTGCCGTCTGCCGAGAGGCTGCGCGGCGCACCCTCAACATGCGCCATTTCGATGTCCAGCTCATCGGCGGCATGGTGTTGCACGATGGTAAAGTCGCCGAGATGCGCACCGGCGAAGGCAAGACGCTTGTCGCGACACTGCCCGTGTATCTCAACGCGCTGCAGGGCAAAGGCGTCCATCTGGTCACGGTCAACGATTACCTCGCCAAACGCGATGCCGAGTGGATGAGCCCCATCTATAAGTTCCTGGGGCTGTCGGTTGGGATCATCCAGCATTTCCTCCCGCCGCCCGAACGGCGCACCGCGTATGCAAGCGACGTCACCTACGTCACGAACAACGAAGCCGGCTTTGATTACCTGCGCGACAATATGGCGCCGCATCTCGCCTATTGCGTGCAGCGCGAGCTGCACTACGCCATCGTCGACGAGGTTGATTCGATCCTCATCGATGAGGCGCGCACACCGCTTATCATCAGCGGATCGCCGGAAGCAGTGCTCGGTCCGAATTATAAAGACACCTCGCACCTCTACGAACATTTCGCGCGCACGATCATGCCGCAACTGCGTAAAGACGAGGACTATACTGTCGATGAGAAGATGCACGCGGTGCCGATCACCGAAAAGGGCGTCGCCACAGTCGAGCGGCTGCTCGGCGTGCAGAATCTCTACGACCAGTCAAACCTCGAACTGACGCACCAGCTGCAGGCTGCACTGAAGGCCAAAGAGCTCTTCCGCAAGGACGAGCAGTACGTGGTCAAGGACGGCGAGATCATCATCGTCGATGAGTTCACCGGCCGGCTCATGTACGGCCGGCGTTACTCGGACGGCATCCACCAGGCGATCGAGGCCAAAGAAGGCATCAAAGTCAAGAGCGAAGACCAAACGCTCGCGACCATCACCTTCCAGAACTACTTCCGCTTGTACGGCAAGCTCGCCGGCATGACCGGCACGGCCAAGACCGAAGAGCGAGAGTTCCGCGACATCTACGGCCTCGATGTCATCGTCATCCCGACCAACATGCCGGTGAAGCGCAGCGATCACGACGACGTAGTGTACAAGAACGAGGAGGGCAAGTTCCGCGCGGTCATCCAGGAGATCGTCGATCGTCATAACGCCGGTCAACCAGTGCTCGTCGGGACGCGCTCGATCGAAAAATCCGAACGGCTCTCCGGGCTGCTCTCCAAACGTGGTATCGAACACAACGTGCTCAATGCCAAGTATCACGAGAAGGAAGCGGAGATCATCAAAGACGCCGGTCAACCCGCCAAGGTGACGATCGCGACCAATATGGCTGGGCGCGGCGTCGACATCAAGCTCGGCGGCGGTGTCACGGATGCCGGCGGGCTCCACATCATCGGCACCGAGCGCCACGAGTCGCGGCGCATCGATAACCAGCTGCGCGGACGGTCAGGCCGCCAGGGCGATCCCGGCTCATCGCGTTTCTACGTCGCGCTCGATGACGAGCTCATGCGGATCTTCGGTGGCGAGCGTATCCGCTCGACTATGGAATTGTTCAAGCTCGACGACGACACGCCGATCGAGGCCGGCATCTTGACCAAGTCGATCGAGAACGCGCAGAAGAAAGTCGAAGCCCACAACTACGAGCAGCGCAAACACGTCCTTGAATACGACGACGTCATGAACAAGCAGCGCACGGTGATCTACGCCGAGCGCCGGCGCGTGCTCGAAGGCCACAACCTGCGGCCATCATTGGGCGAGATGTTGCGTGCCAAAGCCGACCAGGCAGTCGCGGCCAATTGCGCCGACAACGTCCATCCGGCGGAATGGGATCGAGCGCAGATTTTGGCCGATCTTGAAGCTGCGGGCTTGCGCGGCATAGCCAAGCGCGTGCCGCCTGAGAAGCTCGAGCCCCTTGCCAAGGAAGAGATGGTCGAACTGCTGGCACGCGAAGCCGACGCCATGTACACGGAAAAAGAAGAACGTATGGTGACGCGCTATCCCGATCTCGATGGAGCCGGGCTGCGCGAAGCGTTGCGGAACCTCGAACGCGGCACGATGTTGCAGATCATCGATCGGTTATGGATCGATCATCTGTACACCATGGACAGCCTGCGCCAAGGCATCGGGCTTCGCAGTTGGGGTCAAAAAGATCCGCGCGTCGAGTATGAAAAGGAGGCCTTCGAACTGTTCGAAGACCTCAAAGTCGCGATCCAGGATGAGTTCCTCACCGCCATGTTCCAAGGCGAAGATTTCCACATCGTCGTGCAGCAACAACAGGCGCCTCCGCCACCGCAGACTGGGCTCACCGAAGGGCCGCCGCAACAGCTGCCTGGAGCTGGTATGCCGATGCCGGATGCTCGAGCACAGCGCCGCTTCGATCAGTTACATTCCAACCGCGATGAGGCGTCCGGCCCCGCGCCGGTGCGCAAGAATGATAAGAAAGTCGGGCGCAACGATCCATGCCCATGCGGCTCCGGCAAGAAATACAAGAAGTGCCACGGCGTCGCCGCTT
>JAFANK010000056.1 GCA_019232725.1 Vulcanimicrobiota bacterium
CATCGGACAGCAGCCAAGGGACAGCTTGCGAAGCGGCGAACCCCCGGGCCAACCAGCTTTACCCGCGCAGAAGGAGAAGAGCGTGAAGCGACTTGTTCTTTCCCTGTTTTTCGTATGTGCTTTCGCGGCACTGACGATCTCTACGGCGTTTGCGAGCCCGCCGAATCTTACGGGCACGTGGCGCGTCCAACAGACAGGTCCCAACGGCACGATGATGTCCACGATCGTCCTGACACAAAACGGCAACACCGTCGTGGGTCGCAACGCTGCGAACGGCAACGGGTTCAGCGGTCAATTTGTCGACGACTCGAAGATCAACGGCAAATGGAATGGCCCTGGCGGCGCCGGATGGCTCACCGTGTACGCAAGCCCCAACGGTCATAGTTTCAACGGGTCGTGGGGCTATAACGGACGTAAAGAGAACGGCACATTCGTCGCCAACAAAATACTGCCGCCCTCGCCGATTACTGCCAAAGGAACCTGGAATCTTACGGGAGCTGGCGGACCCGTGATGTTCGGCGGAAGGATGGCGTGCAAGGAATCCGGCAAGGCCGTTGTGTGCGTGTCCGGAGGCATTGCGCTGAACGGTGCGTTTAAGGCGACAGACAAGGTACGAGGGAAGTGGAACTCAACCCAAGGCTCAGGGTGGTTCTCGTTCTGGTTCAACGGAGACAACAACAGCTTCAATGGCCTCTGGGGCCGCGGCGCCGACACCTCGCCGCCCATAGGTCGGTTTGTCGGCCAGCGCAGCCTCAACGGCTAAGCGCCTCGAGTAAGTCGATACGGGCGAGTGGACCACTCGCCCGTCTTCTTTGGCGGAGGGGAGCACCCTGATGCGTTCACTCAGATATGTCATCGCGGGACTTGGCACTTCGTTCTTCGCGAGCGTCCTGCTCGCTAGCGTCGTCCTTGCCCAAGAAGTGGATCAGTCTGCCGCGCAATCCGCAAACGCGACACGTTCCATCAATCAGAGCACGGTGATTCCCGCGCCCGAGCCGACATTCGGCGGGTCGATCGACAAGAACGCGTCCACATCGGAGGCCTGGTGGCCACCGCGAATCGTGCCGCCTCAAGGAGCGCCTGACATCTTCCTCGTGATCGTCGATGATGCTGGTTTTGCGTCGTGGAGCACCTTTGGTGGGCTTATCCCGACGCCCGTGCAGGACGATCTCGCGACACAAGGCTTACGCTACACGAACTTCCATACGACTGCGCTGTGCTCGCCGACCCGAGCGGCGCTCATCACCGGCCGCAATCACCACTCGGTCGGGTTCGGCGTCATCTCCGAGCTCTCGACAGGGTATCCCGGCTACGACTCGATCATCGGCAGAGACACCGCCACAGTCTCGCGCATCTTACAGGCCAACGGCTATGCGACTGCGTGGTTCGGTAAGGAGCATAACACCCCGCCGTGGGAAGCGACGCTGAATGGTCCGTTCGACCACTGGCCAGTGGGCTACGGCTTCGACTACTTTTATGGCTTCATTGGCGGTGAAGCCAACCAATGGGCGCCGTCGCTGTTCGAAAACACGACGCCAGTCTACCCTTCCATCGGGCACCCTGGCTACAACTTCAACGTCGATATGGCCGACAAAGCTGTTAGCTGGCTCAAGCGAGTGGACGCAGTCGATCCAAATAAGCGCGTGTTCTTGTATTATTCTCCTGGCGCAGCGCATGCGCCGCACCAGCCGACCAAGGACTGGATAAACAAGTTCAAAGGCAAGTTCGATGGCGGTTGGAACGCGTATCGCGAGATGGCCTTCGAACGGCAGAAGAAGCTCGGTGTCATACCCGCAGATGCCAAGCTCACCCCATGGCCAGATTTTCTGCCGAAATGGGAGACCCTGTCCCCCGACCAAAAAAAGCTCTACACGCGTGAGATGGAGGTCTACGCGGCGTTTTTAGCCGAGACCGACTACGAGATCGGCCGCGTCATTCAGGCCTTCAAAGATACCCACCGCTGGGACAATACGCTCACCATCATCATCGATGGGGACAATGGAGCGAGCGCTGAGGGGGGTCCGGATGGCACCTTCAACGAGTTCGCAGCGCTCAATGGCATCCGTCTCTCCTTGCCGCAGCAATTAAAATACTACGACAAATGGGGTGGGCCAGACACGCAAGCTCATTATGCCATTGGCTGGGCATGGGCGACCGACACGCCATTTCGGTGGACCAAACAAGTGGCGTCATTCTTCGGCGGCACGCGCAACGGCGTGGTCATCACCTGGCCGAAACGCATAACGGATCGCGGCGGGATCCGCAACCAGTTCCATCATGTCATAGACATCACCCCGACGATTCTCGATGCGGTCGGCATCGTCCAGCCCGACATGGTCGACGGCGTGAAGCAGCGACCCATCGAAGGCGTGAGCATGCTGTACACCTTTGACAAGGCGAATGCCAACGCGCCCAGCACGCATCACACGCAATACTTCGAGATGTTCGGCGCACGGGCGCTGTATCATGACGGCTGGATCGCAAGCATTCCGCTGTCATGCTACCCATGGGAAGAGACATGCTCAAAAGCCACAAAGACCCCCGCGAATCGCACGGACTGGCAGCTCTATGACGTGTCAAACGACTGGACGCAGTATACCGATGTCGCCGCGAAATACCCCGACAAGGTGAAGGAGCTGAGCACCCTCTTCGACCAGGAGGCGAGCAAGTACAACGTCTACCCGATGAGCGAGGACAAGTTCGCTCGGGCCATCATGCCGCGCCCCAGCACGGCTGGCGGCCGCAATCAATTCGTCTATACGTCGCGCCTGGTCGGTGTGAGTCCCGCGAACGCCCCGAACATCCTCAACAAATCTTGGGCGATTCTCGCGAAGATCGGCATCCCGTCAGGCGGCGCAAAAGGGATGATCGTGGGCATGGGTGGCGAGTTCGGCGGTTATGGTTTGTTGCTCATCAACAATCATGTCACGTTCATCTACAATTTGCTCGGCCTCCAGACGACTAAGTGGGAAGATCCGGCAACGCTGAAATCTGGTGACCACGCGCTCCAGTTCGGCTTCAAGTATGATGGCGGCGGCATCGCCAAAGGTGGGACCGGCACGCTCTCGGTTGATGGGAAGACAGTGGCGCGCAAGCACATCGATGCGACGGTGCCCTTCTCGTACCCGATCGACGATGGGTTTTCCGTGACGTCGGCGAGCGCGACGCCGCTTTCCCATGACTATAGCGTGCCGTTCGATTTCACCGGCACGCTCACGAGCGTGACCATCACGCTATTCCCAGAGACGCTCACGCCGCAAGAGCGGCTGAAACTCGAGGAGGGTCTTGGCCGCGATTGGCTGACGGTAGAATGAGCCCTGTTGTCGCTACGGCGTGGAGCAGCTGGCCTTAGCGGAGCTTTGTTTCATCGCTAGCGGATGAGGATGGACCATCAGCACCCACTGCTTTGTTCTCGCGTGCCAAGCGTTCGACACAATCCTTGCACAAGGCAAAGGTGCCGTGCGGCCCGCCGGACCAGACGATGTCCCATTTATCGTGTTTACAGATATCGCAAACCATGACGAAGAGAGCTTAGCCTCACGAACTGAGCCGAGAAACAGATCGGAGTCTCTCTGCTTGGCGACCGATATGGCGACGCTCAAGCGTCTGCAGCTTTGTGGCGAGGTCAGCTGCGCACAGCCTGCACACCGCAAGACCGGCGTGCGGGCCGTTCAGCCGCAGGATGTATCGCCTATCATACTTGCACACGTCGCAAATCATGAAGACCTCCCTGTCGTGGTAAGTCTGCTTTGTTGCGGGGGAGGGGGAATAATGACCTGTAGCCGAGTGGTCTATCCACTTGGACACCAGTGACATGGGCTGATCACTGCCTCTCGAATCGTTTTTAGTGTGACCAGAAGATCAGAGATCACGATCGTCGCTACGGCCTGTACATGCCGTCACCATAGAGTTTTACGCTTTATTACCATGAGAAAAGACCCGCTGTTGAGGCGGGCCTTTTCGGGTTGTGCTTGGAGCCCTAGTTCTTAGTGAACCTTGGCGAAGGACGTGCCCCAATCGTAGTCTGTATTGCCGTACTGGGATGCAAGCCAGACCCCGTTGGTTGCGAATCCTGCGTAGCTTGTCGCCTCAAAGTCACCCCAGCGTAGATTGCCGGTGCCCGGAACGCCGAAGGGCAGTAGGTAGGTGTCCAGGCCGCGTTGGACGAGTCGCGGTGCGCTCAACGTGTTCGCCGCGTCCCCGGCGTGGCGGACCCGGTATTCCCAGCCTGGATACTCAGCTGCGCTCATGATGTCGCTGACAAGATACATGTCGCCGTTCGGCAAGAGCTGCGTTGCGGGGAAGGAGTGGGTGCTGTTCGAGGCTGCGACGATGCCGCCTTGCGCCAGCGTCGCGCTCGTCAGCTTGTTGCCGGCTTCCTTGATGGCGATTTGTCCCCACTGGTAGCCGGGGTACGTGATCAGACCGAAATTTACGGCCGTTTCCAAGCCAAAGGAAACCGTCCCACCGTCCCATGGACTGAATGTGGGCGTTCCGGAAACCCGGTTGTCGATGGTCTCGATGCAGAGCGGACAACCCGGCTCGTCACCCGGAGGCGGCAAGACGAAGTTGTTCAGGAGTGCGATGGTCTGTTCGGAGACGATTGGCGACGCCGCGAGAGGCTTGGCGATCCCCCAGACGTCGATGTTGTTGCAGGTGATGCCGCCGAAGCCGCACGGGAACGTCGGGTTCGATTGGTCGGCATCGACCAAGATCGTGGCTTGCGGTTGCTGCGAGAGATTGGCAACCGATGTCGTCGGATTTACCGTGTCGAGTAAGCATCCGCCACCCGGGCAGGTCGGGCTCGACGCAGCAAGATACGGGCCGATGACGTTAGGCGACGATATCGCTGCGCCAGCTTCCATCGCGTGCTTGTCGAGAATGATGGTGAACGCTCCGCCGTATCCTGGACCGCAGCAATTGAATTGGTTGCCGCCGATGTACACCGCCTGACTATCAAAGCCGAGCTGCGTGTAGTCTGCGAAGTACGTTGGTCCGGCTATCGCAGAGTTGATCGCGTAGACGTTCCATCCGAAGCTTGGGTTGCTCGTCTGGCTGACGGCTATGTAACTCGTAGACGAAGGGGTGCAGGTATCCGCAACGCCGTTGGGGGCCTGCATGGCGACGAAGAACCGCTGGTCATTGGGGTCGTAGAACGCTCGCGGATCCGTTGTGAACGGGATGCCGTGACAAGATGCGGGAACGCCGAAGAAGGTCGGAAAGTCAACCGGATAACCGAGCACCATAACGCCGTGCTTGTCGAAGACAGCAACGGACGTGTTGGTGGCCTGGACGCTCCAATCCGGTGATGCCGCGATAGCCATGTCCGGCGGTTCGCATCCGGTACCGAAGAAGGCGCAGACGATGAAGTTATCGGTGAGACCAGTGACCAGCTGCTCGGGCGCTGGTGGTGCCGTCGACCACAAGGGCTGTACCGAGCTTATGGAATTGAGGAGTCTCGGCGCGCTCAGGTTATGAACCGCAGCCGCTTTCATCGCTGCAAACTGCGCTGCCGTGAATCTGGTGCGGAATGGTACGGAGCCGAATCTCGCCCCGCCGGTCATCGCGTGTCTGGAAAGACGTGAAACATCCAACATGTGCATGCTTGGCCGCTGGCCCTTGGAAAGGCCGACGCTGGCACCGTTCGCAAGCTTCACGTAATGGAATCCTGAAACGGCTCCGTGCGGCGTCGGTGCTGCCAGAATGGCCACTGGGGCCATAAACGCCGTAACTAACGCTGCGAGCAACAACGCACGCCAGCGTACGCGTGAATACATAGAACCTCCCCTGTTGGTGCAAAGGCAATAGCGGGGGCTTCAAGGGCCTCCGGCGCGAGTATATCTCGTAAGGTTAATTGCGCACAACGGCGACTTAAGCCCTAAACGTTCACGTCACTCTAGAAGAGGAGTGCCATTTGACTCAAGCCCGAGGCCATGAGAGGGTCGGAGTTGCCGTCCGCCATCGGTCAACGTTCGCTGCAGCGAACACCTGCTTGCTGTGCGATTCGAAACCGTCGTTGTGGGAGCGAGCTTGCAACCTGGATCGATATTTTGATGAAAGCGGACCTCGTTGACAGATGAGCGCCCGCCTTCAAATGGCCTCGTTCTCAGGGCAGGATTCAAGGACTGGACGCTGTAGCTGAAATGGCAACGCGCTAGGTGTTTTTGCCGCCTAGGGTTTGCGTTTGACTGGAAGGTTCAGTGCGTCGCATTCGGTCTATGACTGTGGCCGGGCTGCTTTTTGCTATTGCGCCGGTCATGAGCGGTCATACGGATTTGGCGGCCGCCCAAAACGCAGTCCCCGGGTTGAGGCCGACGACCGTAACACTGCAACAAGTTCTCAACGACTATAAAAAAGCGCTCGGCACCTCGCAGCCGCCAATCACCAGTGAGATCGAGCAAGGCACGATCAACGAGTACGGCCTGGGCGGGACATTTTACGATATCACTCGGGGCGATGATTATCGCGATATTGAAACGCTGGGCGGTATTACCACCCAAACTGGGCGCCTGCAGGGCCAGCGATGGCGGCAGAACGAG
>JAFANK010000102.1 GCA_019232725.1 Vulcanimicrobiota bacterium
GTCGGCACCCGGACAGCAACTGCTGATCACCCTGAAGAAGTAAGCTCAGGCTGTGAACCTGCGTGGCCTTGTGACCTATGTGCGGGTCCTTGTGGCTCCGCGCCGCGCATTCTCCGACCTTGTGGTGAACCCGACGTGGGGATGGGCAGCGCTTTGCGGACTCGGGCTGACCCTTGCTGCCGTGCTCCTCTCGGAGCACGCCCAGCTGCACATGATGGCGCTCATGGAAGCGCAACGCATGGCAGCGATGCCGCCGGGGGAACGGGTGCGCGAACAAATCGCCGCGGCTCAGGTCGCAAGTCTGCGACCGACGTTCTTGGTCATCGGTGCGCTGGTCGCGCCATGGTTTGTCTGGCTTTTGATCGCGATCTTCTTTTGGATCGTCGCGCTCGTGAGCGGCGCTCGTCCCAAAGTGTCGTGGGCATGGACTGCGACGCTCAACTCATATGCGGTCTACGGCGTGGCGGGCGTCATCAATGCGACCCTTGTCGCGTTGACCGATCCCGCGACGATATCGCGGCCAACCGATCTCGTGCGGCTGCCCTCGCCGGCCATGCTGGCCCCTCACTCGCAGCAGCTGGCCGCATTTCTGACTGCCTACAATGTGGGCACCCTCTGGTATTATGTCGTCGTCTTCATCGCGCTCGAGACGCTACTACGGATGTCACGAACCGCGGCCGTCGGCGTGACTATCGCGTACAGCTTGCTCTTCGGGGTGCTTGCCGCGTTCGGCGGAACGAGCGGCCACTAAAGCGACGCGCGTGGCGTGGCTCCTTGACTGGTTAGCACTCTCGATGTTATAGTGCTAACTGATTCCAACCAGTGCTTCCGGCCGTTATACGGGACACTAGGGTAGATGTCAGGGTTGGCAACAATTCCCCGTTACGACAAGTAAGTTTTCGCAGGCGCTGGTGTAGCCCGCGGCCAGGCCGCGGCGCGCGCTCCGGTCCCTTCTTCTCCCTCCATCGCTGTCTGTCAGGAGCCAATAAAGTAAGATGAGCCCCCAAATCCGGACCTCGCTCGGCTTCCTTCTCATGGGGTTGCTGGGCGTTCTTATCGGTGCATTCCTCATCGCATTTGCGGTGCCCAGATTCATGCACACCCAGCCGATGGCTGCAGGTTTCGATAGCGCCTCGGCAGCGCCGCTCGAGCAGATCGGCGGCGGCGATTTTGAGCAACGCGTCATCAGCGTCGTGAAGCAGGCGGAGCCGTCCGTGGTGCTCATCAAAGCGACGGTCCATGGCGTGCAGAACATCTACAATCCGTTCCAAAACGACCCGTTCTTCCGCCAGTTCTTCGGCGATCAAGGTCCCCCGGAAAGCCAGCCGTTCACGGCAAAAGCCTCGGGCTCAGGCTTCATCATCAAGCGTGACCACGACACCGCCTTCGTCGCCACCAACGCGCACGTCATCTGGCACGCAGATCACGTTCAGGTGCTGCTCGCAAGCGGCCGTCAAGTCGATGCGGAGGTTGTCGGCGCGGATAACACGACCGACCTCGCCATCTTGAAGATCCACGGCTCGAATCTGCCGCCCGCGCTGCCGCTCGGCAACTCGAGCGGGTTGCAGCAAGGCCAGTTCGTGCTTGCGATCGGTGAACCCGAATCGTTCCAAAACTCCGTCAGCCTGGGCATCGTCTCGGCGCTGCACCGCACCGGCATCGATGCGGGCGGCGGCGAAGGCTTCCCCGTCTTCCACTATGATGACATGATCCAAATAACCACGCCCATCAATCCGGGCAACTCGGGCGGACCGCTGATCACGACCGCCGGCAAGGTCGTTGGCATCAACGCGGTCGTGGCGATGCAAGCGCAAGCCATCGGTTTCGCCATCCCGATCAACGCGGCCGAACCAGTGCTCGCTGAAATAGAGACGACCGGACATGGCATCCATATCGCCCACGCCTACATCGGCGTGCAGATGCGCGCGCTGGACAAGCAGCTCGCCAATTACCTCGGCTACAACGGCTCGGGCGGCGTCGTCGTCGTCTCGGTGCAGCCGCAGAGCCCCGCGGAGAAATCGGGACTGCAAAGCCGCGATATCATCCTGGAGCTCAACCATCAAAAAGTCACAGACCCCGACCAGATCCGCACGGCCATCGCCAAGATGAAGGTGGGCGAGAAGATCACGCTCCTCGTCTGGCGCGACGGCAACTTGCAGCCCACTGACGTCACGCTCGGCGATCGCCCTGACGTCATGCCGCAAGGGTAGCCGCGAAGCCACGCGAGCGGTCTCACACCACAACCACATGCAGAGCGCTATAAGGAGCACACGATAATGGCCAAAGTCGTCGGTATCGACCTCGGGACGACCAATTCAGTGGTGGCCTACATGGAAGGCACCACGCCGACGGTCATCACCAACGCGGAGGGCAGCCGGTTGACGCCCTCAGTCGTTGCATTCACGAAGAGCGGCGAGCGGCTTGTCGGCCAACTCGCCAAGCGCCAAGCGATCACGAACCCCGACCGGACCATCTCATCGATCAAGCGCTATATGGGCACCGATCACAAGGTCACGATCGACGGCAAGGCTTACACGCCCCAAGAGATCTCGGCGATGATCCTGCAAAAGCTCGTCGCCGACGCCAGCACCTACCTTGGTGAAAAGGTGACACGAGCCGTCATCACGGTGCCGGCCTATTTCAACGACGCGCAGCGCCAGGCGACCAAAGACGCCGGTCGCATCTCCGGGCTTGATGTTTTGCGCATCATCAACGAGCCCACGGCTGCCGCGCTCGCGTACGGACTTG
>JAFANK010000138.1 GCA_019232725.1 Vulcanimicrobiota bacterium
GCACGGGCAAACTCACGCTCACAGGCCAGCTTGGCGACGTCATGAAAGAGTCAGCACAAGCGGCGCTCGGATTTGTGCGCAGCCGCTCGGCGGAGCTTGGTCTCAAAGAAGATTATTTCAACAAGCACGACATCCACATCCACGTGCCCGCCGGTGCCGTGCCCAAAGACGGCCCGTCTGCGGGGATCGCCATGGCGACGTCGCTCGTTTCAGCGCTCACCGGCAAGAAGGTCGACTCCGGCATCGCGATGACTGGCGAACTGACGCTCACGGGTCAGGTGTTGCCCATCGGCGGCGTCAAAGAGAAAGTACTCGGCGCACGCCGTGCCGGTATCCACCGCGTCATCCTTCCGGAACGTAACCGCGCGGATGTGAGTGAAGATGTGCCGCCGGATGCGCGCAAAGCGATGAAGTTCGTCTATGTGGATGAGCTTTCGCAGGTGTTGCGCGAATCGCTCGGCTCACGCCTCATCACGCCTGTGCCCAGCGAGAACGGCAAGCGTAACGGCCGCCTGCCCGCGGCTGCGCGCTAACTAGCTGCCTTTTCGAGAGCCGCCGCAGCGCGATCCGCGTTGAGCTTGCGCTCGGCTGCGTTGCTCGTCATGGCCGCAGCCCGCTCAAATTCTCGACCGGCTTCAGCGTAGCGCCCAAGCCGGAAGAGCAGATCGCCGCGCACGCTTGGCAATAGATGGTACTGCTGCAACGCCGGCTCGCGCGCGAGGTCGTCGACGAGCGACAATCCTGCCGCAGGGCCGAATGCCATCGCCACCGCCATCGCACGGTTGAGATCGATGACCGGTGACGGCTGCAATTGCGCGAGTGCGTCATAGAGCGCGACGATCCGCTCCCAATCGGTGTCTTCAGGCCGCCACGCGCGCGCATGACATGCGGCAATTGCGGCCTGCAGCGTATACGGTCCCATCGTCGGCCGCAAGCGTTGCGCACGTTCGAGGCCAGAAAGGCCGCGGCGGATGAGCAGGCGATCCCAACGTCCTCGATCTTGGTCGAGCAACAACACGGGCGTTCCGTCGGGGTCAACGCGAGCGCGCAGACGCGACGCTTGCAGCTCCATGAGCGCGATCAGTCCTGCGGCCTCTGGCTCTTGCGGCGCGAGCGCTGCGAAGATCCGTCCGAGGCGCAGCGCGTCGTCGCACAGCGCCGGACGCACCCAATCGCCGCCGCTCGTTGCGGCATAGCCTTCATTGAAGATGAGGTACACGACTTCCATGACCGACGCAAAGCGCTGCGCCCGCTCGTGTTCGCTTGGCACTTCAAATGAGGCGCCGGACTCGGCTAGCGTTTTCTTCGCTCTGAGGATGCGTTGCGCGACCGTCGCTTTGGGAACCAGAAAGGCTCGGGCGATCTCATCGGTCGTCAAGCCGCCCAGCAAGCGGAGCGTGAGCGCGACGCGGCCCTCGGTCGGCAGCACGGGGTGACAGGTGATGAACATGAGACGCAGCACGTCATCACCGATATCATCATCAATCAGGTCAGCGAAGTCCGGCGCCGGTGCCTCGCTGTTCAGCGCACGGCCGAGGTCGTCGCGTTTGCGCTCCAGGCGCTGGTAACGGCGGAACTGATCGATCGCCCTGTGCTTTGCCACCGCCAAGAGCCACGCGCCCGGATTGCGAGGAATCCCGTCTTGCGGCCAGCGCTCGAGCGCGGCGACCAGCGCGTCCTGTGCGAGGTCTTCGGCCAGGCCGACGTCAAGCACCATGCGGGCGAGCGTGGCGATGAGTCTCGTCGACTCGATACGCCACACCGCCTCGATGGATGCGTTTGGGTCGCGCATTTACCGGCGCGACGTGGTCTTCTCGCGCAGTGCCTGCTCGGCCGCGCTCTGCGCACCTGCGAACTCGGGGCCGAAATCCTCGGCTTCGAACACTTGCCGGATTTCGATTTCGCCCTCACGGAACGGGGCACGCTTCATCCACTCGATCGCCTCAGCGAGTGATTTGGTTTGGATCATCCAAAAGCCGGCGACCAGTTCCTTTGTCTCCGCGAATGGTCCGTCGATGATCGTCTGCCGATCGCCCGCATAGCGGATCCGCGCTCCTTTTGAACTGGCTTGCAACCCATCGCCGTCGAGCATGACGCCTGCTTTGGTCATCTCTTGGTTGAATGCACCCATCTCGGCGAGCTGCTCCTTGGTGGGCAGCACGCCAGCCTCGGAATCTTTGTTAGCTTTGACTAAAACCATGAACCGCATATCGTGTCCTCCTGCGAACGTGAAGTGAGGCATTCTACCGTCACGTCGAACGAGCCCGGCCAGATTCGACAGCTGCCGGGAAATTTTTTGGGTCAACTATTGCAGGCGCTAGGCTTCGAGGGCAGCCTCGAAGACCGGATCCGGGCCGAGCGTCTCCAGACAAACGTCCAGTAGCTCGGCTTCACCGAGCGTGCTTGCCGGGTAGCGCCAACGGCGCATCTGCGAACCGTCGGTTGCGCGCGCCTCGCCTTCGATTCCGACGGGTGATGCGCGTCGCACGAGCAGCACCGCCGCCTTGCTCTCACTTGACGTCAGTGTAATCGAGACGACGCGCCCATGTTCCACATCTGCCCACGCACGGCCGGGAGCTGTTCGCGCATGCCCGCGCAGGCGTGGCAGCCGGCTGACGAGCCACCCCATCATGAGCATCGCGCGTGCGGACGGAAGATCCCGTTCATCGCCTGCGGCATAGACGATCGAGCAGCGATCGAGCTTTGGAAGCAGCCCAAGCACTTCCGGATCGTCAAAGCAGGTGGCGATAGCGGCTCGCCAGGGCGCCGTGCGCTGCCAGTTCAGATCCCGAACGCTCATCCTCGTGCCGCCGATGCCGACCAGCCGGCGCAGCGTATCGAGCGCAGCTGCGCCATCGCCGAACCGGATCGAATCGACGATCGTGCGGTCACACAAGCTGCGCAAGCCGTGCCACAGCTGGTCTCCGTGCGGCGTGCCGCCCCGCCACCACAAGAACACGGGGAGATCGGGCACTAAAATCCCGCGCACGGCCGACACGATGTGTTCGACGCCATCGATGCCGCTCTGCATGGCGATCTCTTCGCTGCAGATAGGTGCTGCGGGCTCGCCTTCGCACGCTGCATTGACCCACGCAAAAACTTCCTCACCGCTTTGTCGCGGGGTTGCCCGCACGGCGATCATCCGAATCGGATACTTGCCGGCCAATGACTCAACGATCCTGAAGACGGATTGTTTATCTTCGATGTCTTCCACCGCGATGATGAGCGTCATCACGCACGAGTGGGCGTGCGGATGCGCCTCTTTGGCGAGCATCGATTGACGCCGCTGCTTGAGCGCGCCCTCGATATCGGCGACCGCGACGGGACTTAAGCCGCCGGCTTGCATTTGCGGCACGCCGTCACCACTGGTCGTCATAACCTGCGCCAGTGCCGTCCATCGCGCTGCACGAGCTCGTCCGCTGCGGCCGGACCCCACGTGCCCGCTTCGTAGTTGGGGAACTCTGCCGGAGTTTGCGCCCACTGCGACAGCACGGGATCGACGAGCGACCAGGCTGCCTCGACCCCGTCCGCGCGATCGAAGAGCGTCTGATCGCCCTTCATGCAATCGAGGATCAACCGTTCGTATGGCGATGCATCTTCAGCACCGAATGTCTCACCGTAGCCGAAATCCATCTCCACCGCGCGGATGCGCATGCTTGGCCCCGGCACTTTGGCGCCGAACTTGAGCACGACACCTTCATCGGGCTGAATCCCAAGCGACAACACGTTGCCCTCGGGCGTCTCGACCTGCGCCTTGCGGAACGGTAGATGCGGCGCCTCTTTGAACTGCATCGCGATCTCCGTGACGCGCTTGGGCATACGCTTGCCGGAGCGGATGTAGAATGGCACGCCGGCCCAACGCCAGTTGTCGATGAACAAGCGCAAGGCTGCGTACGTCGGTGTCATCGAGTCTGGGGCGACGCCGAGTTCTTCACGGTAGCCGACGACATGCTCGCCCTCGACACTGCCCGGACCATACTGTCCGCGCACGGCGACCTGGTTGACGTCTTTGGGCTCGATCGGCCGGATCGCTTCGACCACGCGGATTTTCTCGTCGCGAAAATCGCGAGCGTCGAACGTCGTAGGCGGTTCCATGGCCACAAGCGACATGAGCTGCAAGGCATGGTTTTGGATCACGTCGCGCATGACGCCAGTCTCTTCGTAGAAGTTCGCGCGTCCCTCAATACCCAGACTCTCGGCGACCGTGATCTGCACGGAATCGACGTACCGGCGGTTCCAGATCGGTTCGAAGATGCCGTTGGCAAATCGCAGCACGAGGATGTTCTGCACCGTCTCTTTGCCGAGGTAGTGATCGATGCGATAGATCTGGCTCTCATCGAGGAAGCGGAGCAGTTCGGCGTTGAGGGTCTTGGCCGATGCTAAGTCGTGGCCGAACGGTTTCTCCATGATGACCCGCACGAAGCTTTGCGAGGTGGCCGGCGTGAGTAGCCCGCTTTCGTGCAACTTCTCGGTGATATCCGCATACAGACTGGCGGGCGTCGCGATGTAGAAAACACGGTTGCCGCAGGTGTGATAGCGTTGGTCGAGGTCGTCGAGCTTCGTCTTCAGGGTGACGTAGCCGGCCGAATCGTGAAAATCCAAGCTCGTGTAATAGACCTGATCGGTCAAGCGTTTCAGGAGGTCGGCATCGCGCACGCGGATCTCTGACGATTCGGCGACGGCATCGACAAGCTCGCGTCGAAAACCGTCATCGCCCAGATCGTTGCGCGCGCAACCTAGCACGGAAAACGCCTGCGGCGCAAGCCCCGCCTGCACGAGGTTATAGATCGCGGGTAAGAGCTTACGTTTGGTGAGGTCGCCGGACGCACCGAAGATGCACAGCTGCACGGGCTGCGTCATCCCCTGAAGCTGCAAGCCCTCGTGGAAGGGATTGACCGCCTGGGCGACCGCCATGTCGCGCTAACCCTTGCTCGCCGCTGAGACGCTGCGCAGAGCGTCGACTTTCTTTTGCACCGCCTGGCGCAGTTCGTCCCACGACTTGGCGAACAACACGATGCCGTCGTCCAGCAGTTTGTCGGTCACCGATTGCAATGAGATGCTCAAGCCCTCGAGCGCGGCGATATCCGCCTCCGCCTCGGCCATGCCGGTGTCAAGCGTACGTGCAAGGGTGCCGTGATCGCGAAACGCATCGATCGTCGCTTGCGGCATCGTATCGACTGTGTCCGGGCCGATGAGCGCATCCACATAATAGGTGTCGGGGTAGGCAGGGTTTTTGGTCGAGGTGCTCGCCCACAGCGGTCGCTGCACGCGGGCGCCTGCCGCTTGGAGCTTGGCGAACCGTTCGCTCTTCACCGAACGTAAGAACACCGCGTAGAGCCGCTTGCTGTTGGCGACGGCGGTCTTGCCGAGCAAGGCTTGCGCCTTAG
>JAFANK010000264.1 GCA_019232725.1 Vulcanimicrobiota bacterium
GAGGCTGGGCCACGCCTTTTAGGTCTGAGGCCGGCGCTCACACGGTTCGCAAGGCCGTGTCCGAGGCGTTCGACTTACTGCTGGGGCATCGGACCTATGACATGTTCGCGGCTTCCTGGTCGAACAATCATGACAGCCCGATCGGCAAGGCGTTCAACAAGGCGACGAAATACGTCGTCACCCGTAGCCTCGATCGCCTCGAGTGGGACAAATCGGAGCGGATCGACGGCGACGTTGTTGCTGAGATTCGCCGACTCCGGGCATCAAACGGCGCGGACTTGCAAGTATGGGGCAGCAGCGTGCTGCTGCAAACGCTAATCGCCGCCGAACTTGTTGACGAGCATCGCATCTGGCTATATCCGGTAGTGCTCGGCAAAGGAAAGCGGCTCTTTGGAGACGGCGTGCCGCCGCGCGCGCTCGATCTAGTGGAAACGCACAGAATGCCGACTGGTGTCCTTCTCAACGTCTACCGATCTGCTGGCCCCATTCCGAGCAGCGACTTGAGAAGATAGGGGCTTGTCGATTCGCTTTTCGATTCGCTTAATGACGATGCGCATCTGTCCAATAACGGGGTGAGGTCCGCGCACAGAAAATCACAGTCTCATTTGGCCCGACTTGCGGGGGACGCAATGGGCTATATGCACTCGAGGTAAAAAGCGTGTTTGTAGATCGACGCCCTGAAGTTGTACTGCCACTACGTCTTGGCCGGAGCTGGGGCCGCATACTATGCCCGGGGCGCCGGTGGACACCGAGCCGTGGCGCCTAAGCTGATCAGCTGCTCACAATCCACATCGAGTCGCGAATTTGCGCCGGGCGTGGCTCGAACACGCGACACCTGCCTTGTAAGGGCAGTACTCTACCGACTGAGTTACCGGCGCGCAAATCGGGGCTGGAGATTTCGCGCTACGATGGCGTTGCAGGCCACTGTTCGCTTTCCGGACATCGTTACTCCATCCCCTTCGACCACGTTTAACTTCTTTTCGCGCAACTCGGCGATCGATCTACCACATTCGTAGGCCGAAGGGTCTTCTGCGTCGTGGTCGTGCTCAGTCTGTTTTGCCAAAACGCCACTGCTAGGACTGTCAAGAGAACAACTACCGCAACCAGACTGCCAGCACGCCCATGGATACCTGCGACCATCAATGGCATCAACAAACCTCCGGCCAGGGCCACTTTTCCGCGTTCTGTCGGCTTCTGCAGTTTGAAAGCGAGCAAGAGGGGGAGTGCGACATAAACAGCGAGCATGAAAGCAATATATATGCCGGGTGAGCCGGTCGCCCTTTGCACGAGGTGTGGGAAATTAAAAGCGACGGTATACGCGTAACCGAGGATAAAAAGTGCAAGCGCGTTCATGCGCAGTGGCCATCGCTGTGGACTGCGGGTCGAGAGTTTCCATGCAAGAACAATGAGAGCTGCCATGAGCGCCAGGATAAGAATGATAGGGCCAGGTCCTTCGCTATAGTGGTAATAGTCCGGTGCTAAAGAGAGAACCTCGAATGAGAAAGCGGAACAGGCAATAACGGCAACGAGAAGGACAGCATAGGATTTATTGCCGATCCATGGCCTTGGGCTTTGGAAGATGGCGGAGACGATGACGAGCGGGACGATGATACTAAAGACAGCATGGAAAATACTGATGTTGACAGCCCACGGCACGTTAACACCAAAGCCACGTCCGAAACCCTCAAGGCCGGAACCGGCAACGGCGTAGAAATGGGGAGTGAAGAACCCCTTGGTATCGATTGCCTCGGCTAGCATCCCGTAACCGGCTGCGAGCACAAGGACGGATGCGAAGCCCTTATCCCAACGTACGACGGTCTCGCGGATGAGCAAGAGCGTGCCACCATACGTAAGGTTCAGAATGACAAAAGTTATCGGATCGAGATAAGTTACTAGCGGAGTATCGCCGGTGAGGAGTTCGACGGAAATAGCAGGCAGAAAGAAGAGAAGCAAGGCGGCCGGATAGTTAGGTGATTTCATCTCGGAATCCAGTCATTTATTCTACCATCGACACGCCGCTGAACATAGTCCATGGTTCTTAAATCGGTGACCATGGTCTTAAAGGCTGCCTCTGCTCGAATACGTGCCAGGGCCAGGCGGGAGTCCAATCGCGAGCGTCTTAACACCGGCTGACAAAGAATTAATATGAAAACCGCTTCCGTTCGCCTGTTCTGATCGGGCTACTCCGTTTTGCTGCACTGGAACGCAGGCCGGTAGCGACGGCACGGGAGATCCCGACCGTCCAAGGATGGCAAACCCCAGATGGGACGCTTTTGATCATCATGAATTTCCACTGCAACACGGTGCTGCACGCGTGCAAGGCCGGCACCGACTGACGACCTACGTTACGGAAACACGCGAACGAGCCAGAAGGACCACGGAATCATAAAAACCCCGTGGTCTGGCGCCGTACTTAGTGCCGTTTCTCGGCGTTCTAGCGGTGACGCCAGTTGGTACGAACCACTCGAAGGCTCGCGGACGAAGTATAGTCAACGGCTGCAACAAAAAAGCTTAAAAACAAAGACCAACTGTAGACGCTAGGTAAGTTTGCTGGTACCAAACTTCGCATGCACCTTGGCCACGTCACTTTGCGCTAAGTTAAGGTACCGCCCTTGAGTAAGCGGAGCGGATCACCCCTAGTTCGGGATGCAGCAACTCGAGTGCGGCCACGAGACGAGCGGCGGGTCAAATGCTACAGTTTTCGCTTCAGCGGCATCGTAGACGCGCTTGCCTCCGACATATGTCTGCCATATTGCCACGTGTTTGATGTCGTCAGGTGCGACGGAGCGTGGATCGGCGCCGAGCACAACGAAGTCGGCAAGCTTGCCCGGTGTTATCGAACCTTTCACATCTTCTTCGAACGTTGCGAATGCTCCGTCGAGCGTCCAAACCTTGATTGCTTCCTGGATGGTTACGCGCTGTCCGGCGCCGTACACGATCCCATGTGAACTCTTGCGCGTCACCATGTCGCCGATGCGCAGCATCGGATCTGCAGCAGAGATCGGTGAATCGGAGTGACCCGCGACGTGAATGCCAGAATCAATCGCGGTGCGGTAGGCATGCATGTATTGCAACCGTTCGGTGCCGTAGGATGCCAACGCCTCCCCATGCTCCCACATATACGAGTGGAAGACGAGTATGACGCTTGCAGCTTGTGCCCGCGAGAGAAGTTCAGGGTTCATAACGCTTGCGTGTTCCACACGATGCCGTGCATCCGGACGCGGATTTGCCGCCTGCGCGCGCTCGATTGCGGTCAGAACCATATCGATCTCGCGGTCGCCATTGGAGTGCGTCGCGATTTGCCAGCCGGCATCGTGCATGGTGCGGAAGTCGCGGTCGAGGTCGGCTTGCGATCGTGCTGGCGGAATCCCGAAGTAGCCGGGACGATCAGAGTAGGCGTCGCGCAGCCAACACGTTCGCCCGCTGAGCGAATTCCCTTGAAACGTCTTCATCGCAGTGAGCCGGAGTTGCGTGTCTCCTAAACCCTGCCGAGCCCCAGTTTGCATGAACTGTTCGAACGACGACTGCTGACACATAAAGCCGATGCGAACCGGAATGCCGGCATCGCGCACTGCTTTGATCTCCACGAGAAATTCGGGACTTCCGCCCGCGATGCCGACGCTCGTCAAGCCTTTGGCCGCATACGCTCGGAAACAGTTGCGCAGCCCTTTGATGCGCTCTGCCGGCGGAATCTGGACCTGATGGGCCGGCCCGACTGCGCTTGCGATCGCCGCGCGCGCACTCTCTCGCACGACGCCGTTTGGAGTGCCATCGGGATCACGATCGAAGGCGCCTCCCGGCGGGTCAGGCGTCTGTGGTCCCAGTCCTGACGCCTGAAGCACATACGTGTTCACCACCGTGATATGACCGGATGTGTGCGTGATGCTGATCGGATGGACCGTCGACGCTTGATCGAGATCGTGGCGTGTCGGATGCCGTTTCAGCACTACGTCGTCATATCCGTAGCCACTCACGAGCTTACCCGGCGGCGTGACAGCCGCTTTTAATCGCAGAATTTCGACGAGCTGTTCCATGGTGGGAGCAACATCGGGCCCAAGCCACGGCGTATAGTAGAGTGAGTCGCGCTCGAAGATGGTGCGAGGATGCAAGTGTACGTCGTTAAAGCCGGGGACGACAGTCTTGCCGCCCACATCCACGACCTGAGTGGAATTACCGCGCAGCGCTGCGATCTCCGAATTCAAACCGACCGCGACGAAACGTCCGTCGCGAATCGCAAACGCCTGCGCACTGAATCGCGTGGCATCAACCGTCACGACGTTTGCGTTGAGCACGACGATATCGGGAGGGTCTGCCGAAGTGCCGGCGACAGACGCGCCGAATGCGGCCGACGTCGGCAGCAGTCCAGTCAACAGCGAAACGAATTCACGCCGATGCACGTGACACCTCATCCCTTAGCATCGCGCAAGACGGTAGGCCGGCCGTCTTGGCAGACGCTTCGGCACGAGGCCTTCGATCCTTGCTGGTCGCGAAGGCACTCATGGTGAGCTCATTGCCTCCCGTTCTACAGGCGGCAGTACCGTTTTTGTTTGTCGCACGAGCAGCGCCGCGCAGATGGCGGTCACAGCCGTCAGCACTGCGAGCGACAAAAACGCTCCTCCCCATCCCCATGTCACTGCGAGGCGCGCTATCGCCACTCCTGAGAGCGCGCCACCCAAATAACCAATGCCGTCAATCACGCCCGAAGAGAACGCGCTGCCTTTGCGGCCGCCGAAATCGAGCGCCATGGCGCCAGCGAGATAAGAATACGGGCCGATAGTAAACATTGCAACTGCGGCCACAAGGCCGACGGCTAACAAGCCCGTGTTCTTAGGAAGTAGGCCCAACAGAACAAGCGTGCAAGCAGCAAGCACAAAAGCGACAAAAGAGATGCGGGGACGCCCGGCGGTTCCTAACCGATCGCTCAGCCAACCGGCGACGAGCACCGAGACTGCTCCTGCCGTTGGAAAGAGCGCGCTGTACGCCGCTGCTTGCGCCGCACTGAAGCCAGCCCAGGAGACGAAAAAGGTTGGCGTCCACGTGTTGAAGGTCTCGCGGACAAGTGTCGTGCCGAACGAGAGCGCGCAGACGATCCAAAACGACGGGCTATTCAGGAGCGGCTGCAAAAGCGCACGGATATCCTGCGGACGCTCCTGCGTGCCGGCACTGCGATACACATTGAGCGGGTTCACCTCGGGCGCAGGCAAGCCAGCCCCCATGCTTGATTCTTTAAGGAACGCCGCGTTCAAAAGCAACAGGATCGCCAAACAGGAGGCCGCGATAATAAATAGCGTGCGCCATCCAACGCCCACATTGATGAGCGCGCCCATCGCGCCTCGCGTGACCGCATCCCCGACCAAATAACTGAGGCTTAGGATCGCCATTATCGTTCCGTATGACGAATAGCCAAACCACTTGGAACTCACTTTGACCAATCCGGCCCATCCAATAGATTGCAGGAGCCGGTTGCCAACCCACGCCGCTAAGAATACCGGCATCCCGTGACCCGCTGCAAAAAGCAACGTGAAGCCAATCGCACCGGCCATGCCTGTGAGAAAGTTTCGCTTGCCTCCAACGAAGTCGCCGGAGCCAGCAAGAAATAGTTTCCCGAAAGCGTAGGCAAGTGTTCCTAGCGAGACAAGCGTTCCTATTTGCAGCGTTGCATCGCTCACGCTCACGCCTCTCGCATGCAGCTCCGCGATGAGCAGCGGTGTCGCGACCGACAGATTTGCGCGGCAGAAATAATAGCCCGCATAACCGGCGAACAGCAGCACGAGCGTGAGGATTTGTCGACGAAACAAAGGCCCGGTTGCCGACCGTTGAGAACGCATTGCGCATTAAAGTCTCTGGCACGCGTCGCGATTTCCTCGCGAAGTCCTGAACCTCAATGCTTAAGGAAGCATAATGAAGGAGCAACTTAAGGCGAGCCGGCTCGCGACCAAAGCTGTGATCTTCGACTGGGCAGGCACGGCGGTCGACTTCGGGTCGATAGCCCCGGTACAGGCGATGGCCGAAGTTTTCAAAAGCGCCCAGGTGCCCGTTTCGGTCGCTGAGATCCGGCGGCCGATGGGTATGGAGAAGCGCCGGCATATACAAGAGCTGTTGGGCGACGAACAGATCGCGGCTCGCTGGCACGCCCTTCACGGTTCAAGCCCGACTCAGGCCGATGTCAATCGGCTCTATGATGCGTTCAATGAGCAGCTCATCGAGATATTGCCGCGGCGCGCGGATCCCATTCCGGGTCTGCTTGAGGTTGTCGCCGGCTTGCGTGCAGCGAACATCAAGATCGGCTCGAACTCGGGGTACTCGGCACGCATGATGGACGTCCTGTCGCGGGCAGCACGCGAACGTGGCTACGAGCCTGACTGTGTCGTCAGCTCTTCAGACGTTCAAACCGGCCGGCCAGCGCCAGACCTATCTTTGAAATGTCTTGAACAGCTCGGCCTCAGCGGGGATGCAGTCGCTATCAAGGTCGATGACACATCGGTAGGGATCGAGGAGGGAGGCAACGCCGGCCTTTGGACGGTGGCAGTTGCGGTATCGGGGAACGAAGTCGGCCTATCGCTCGAAGAGTGGTTGGCGCTCACCGCTGAACAGCAAGCGCAACTACGAAACCACGCCTATGAACGTCTGAACAAATCGCTGGCTGACTACGTCATTGACACGGTTGCAGACTTGGCCACCGTGGTTTGCGACATCGAGATGCGCATAGCGGCAGGCGAACGGCGCAGGGCGTGATGAGAGGTGCGCGCTACGATGTGGCCATCGTGGGCGCCGGTATCGTTGGGCTCGCACACGCGTTGGCCGCTGCCCGCCGTGGCCTGCGCGTGATTGTGTTCGACCGCGACAGTCGGGCTAACGGTGCATCCGTTCGCAACTTCGGATTCATCACCGTCACCGGGCAGCTGGCGGGTCTCACTTGGAAGCGCGCCAGACGATCGCGTGACATCTGGGAAGAACTTGCGCCGCTCGCGGATATCGAAATCGTTCACCGCAACGAGTGTCTCATCGTCCACTCGCGCGAAGCCGTGAAGGTGCTAACAGAGTTCGCGGCAACTGACATGGGCGCCGATTGCCAGCTCCTGTCACCCGAGCAGCTCCGCGAGCGCGTACCAATGGCTAACTTTGACGACGTTTGTGGCGCTTTGTGGAGCCCGCTTGAGCTGCGTATTGAGCCGCGGGCAGCGCTTTCAGGCCTTGCAGCGCACCTGGGCAAGCGGTATGGTGTAAGGATCGAGTGGGACACACAAGTGTGGCAAATTGCAACACACCGTTTGGACACCACCGCAGGTACCTTCGAGGCGGACCGCATCATTGTTGCCAGTGGTCCAGATCTTCTAACACTTTTTCCAGAAGTCCACGCGAAACGCAAGGTTAGTCTGTGCAAGTTGCAGATGCTGAGGCTTGCGCCCCAGCCGTCAGACTGGAAGCTCCCGGCGGCGATCATGTCAGACTTCGGTTTGGTTCGCTACGGTGGCTTCAGTGCACAACCTGCGGCCGCCGGCCTGCGTACGCTGCTCGAGGTAGAACAAGCGCAGCTTCTGTCCTATGGCATCCATTTGATCGTCGTGCAAAGTTCGGACGGTTCGTTGATCATCGGGGACTCGCACGAGTACGGTATGACGCTTGATCCTTTTTATTCGAGTGAGATTGAGGCCGCAATCCTCAGCCTGGCACATTCGGTCTTGCACATGCCACACGGGGACGTGGTCGAGCGCTGGATCGGCGTGTATCCGTACTCCAAAACATGTGATGCCTTTGTCGATTCCCCGGACCCACACACGCGTGTTGTCGAGGTGACGAGCGGCACTGGCATGAGCACAGCTTTTGGATTGGCCGAAGAGGTGATCGCCGAGCTGTTTGCCTAGCGACCTGTGCAATGATTTACCAGTGTTGCGTGATCGAGGCGGTAATCCCGCGCGACTGCAGCTGGTAGGCATCGGCCGGTATTGGCCCCGTCAGGCCAGGATACGCTACGCCCGCACCAGCGAGAGTAAACTTACCGGCATACACTCCCGAAAGGTTCGTGCCCGCCAGCATTAGGGTCGTGTGGCCAAGCTCATACTGCGCATTGGCCTGCAGGGTGGCAAATGGTGGTTGATTGAGGTCGTTGTTCGCCCCCTCATACGCCATGCCAAGCATCCAAGAGAGTGCGCGCACGTGTTGCTGTAACGAGAACGTTCCACGATGCATGGGGACATTTTGGAATTGTTGATACGGTACGAGGTTGCCAGCCGAGCCAACAAGCGACGGCGGGAGTGTCAGCGGATACGCCTGATTGATGTTATACGCTGCTTGCGCGCTGAGACCATACGTCAACGGGCAGTTGACGCTGAGAGCGAACCCTTGCCAGACGGAGCTGGCGATATTGATTGGGTAGCTGAGCATCGGGTTCGTGGGCGATGCCCCCTCGGGGATGTACTGCAGATCATCGCCGTTTTGGTTCACTCGGTACAGGTCAAGGTTAGCGCTCGGAGCATTGGCGGCAGCACCGAGTATCTGTTCGGTATCGAGCTCAAATTCAAGGGTGTGATCGGCCGTTAGCTGCGGATTGCCGATTTGGACCAGGCCGTTGGCGTCGGCCGGGGGTAGCGGATTCGGCACGATCTTCTCAGACAAAAGTGGCGCCTGGAATCCTGTGCCGATAGAGGCCCGGAGCATCGTTCGCGACGTCGGCCGCCAGACGACGGCTCCGCGAGGGT
This sequence comes from Vulcanimicrobiota bacterium, assembly GCA_019232725.1. GTDB lineage: Bacteria > Vulcanimicrobiota > Vulcanimicrobiia > Eremiobacterales > Eremiobacteraceae > JAFANK01. The sequence goes on from JAFANK010000264.1 coordinate 8,700, forward strand.
TGAAACTCGAGCCAAAGGTGCTGAACGAACTCGCGTATGCCGCCGCCGTATACTCGAGGCGGCTCCCCCCAGCCCACATATAGCGCGCGATAAAGGTGTGATTGGTCTGCGATTGCGTCGGCGCACCAACGCCAAAATCGTCAGGGGCGTTCAGCGTTTCGCCTTGCGCACGAGCCGCGAGCGTAAGCTGCGCATTTGGGAGCAACCGATCGTACTGCACCGAGTAGTTCCCAAGCAGGTCAACCGTGTTGAGCAGGTACTCGCTTAGACCGTATGCCGGACCGGTCACGTTCTGTCTCGCATTGGTCCACATGTAGCTGGCGCTGATGAAAGACGGCGCTCCGCTTAGGTCGGCCGTTCTGCCCATCGGTAAACGCACGTCCGCTGCGTAGAATGTGCTCACGTTTTCGCGCGCTGAGCCGCCGTAGCTTGTGAAGGGCGCTCCGGGATTGAGGTTGGCAGGGTCGACCGGCGTGCTCAGGGGTGCGGAGAGATCCTCGTTGTAGCCGAGGGTGAGCACAGATGCCTGAATCAGACCGTCATGCGGAAGAGCATACGTGAGCTTGGCTAGCGCGTTTGACCCAGTTATGCCACTACTTAAGAATTCAGGCAGCCCCGTCTGCACGTTTTGGACAGGGTAGTCGTTCACTTCGCCCTGTTGATTGAAGCTGTGCACTTCGAACGCATATCCAACTCTGTTCGCGCTCCCCGTATCGGCAAAAGTATAGTTGCTGCTCGCAAAGCTGCCGTAGGAGTAGCGTAGAAAACCCTGTGAGGACGTCGTGGGCTTGAGCGTCTGAAAGTTGAGCGTGCCGCCTTCCGTGTTGGCGCCCACGAGAGAACTCGGGGCTAACCCGTAGACGATTTGCACTTTTTGGAACGCCGCTGGGTCGAGCAACGAGAGATCGAAGTCCCCCGTGTTGCCATTGTTTATCGGGTTGCCGTCGAGTTCCACAACTGCCTCTTTGGGGTCGTCGCCGCGGATAACCGCACTGACCGGCAGTCCAGGCGAACCGCCGTTTGGCCGATTCAATGTAATCCCGGGCACTTGAGCGAGGCTGCTCGCGACATTAAGTTGACCCTGCTGCGCGAGCGATTGTGCGTCGACCTCGGCGCTCGGAGCCGATCCAGTCAGAAGCGTGCCTGTCGGGGCTATGCGGATGACACCAAGCGAGACGACCGTCGCGGCCCCTGTCGAGCTTAACTGGATGATGAGGTTTTGTCGTCCCGCCGGCACGACGACTGCCTGCCGGAGTTCCGCGGCACCGCTTCCCCATATCACGATCAGGTGATACGTCCCTGGCACAAGACCATCGGCGACGCATCGTCCTTTGCGGTCGCATGAGACGCGCTGCGGCTCCCCTGGCGCCACCCCATCACTGGCTAGCTTACCAATGCCAAGCTCCAGCGAGACGTCGGCGACCGGCTTGTCGGCAGCGTCGATCACATCCACGCTGAGCTCAGCCGTTTTTGCAGCCAGCGAAGGCGATGTCGCCCAGAAGACGATCGCGAGCACCACCATGCTCACGAGAAGTGCCCGTGGCCTATGCATGCAAGTGAAATTGTCGTTCGTCATCAACGCCGCATATCGAAATCGGGAAGAACGGGATACGGCAGATGGAGTCCGCCGTATCCACGTGATCCACGACTGCTCTCAGCGATCTGCTGTCTGGTATCCTCCACTTGCGAGCAGCTGTGCCCCATAGTCTCCAACGTCAGTCCCTGAGCGATTCGAAGGATAAGGAACGTCGCTCCGTAGACCGCGCCAGAGGATGCGGTTGAATCTCTCGCTATCGAGGTGATCGGGCCGGTTGAAGTCCATACCCCGGGTCATCCGTGCCCACCAAGCCCCGTCGTGCAGCAAGCGCAAGGCCCGGGTCTTGGGTGTGTAGGGGTCTTTACACCGCGGCACGAGGTCGGGTGCGACCGGCGGCTCGCAGAGATTGCCGGGCACAACCGCCGTGTAGGGCGTCAGGTTGGGTACTGCTTGGAAGGCGGCGGCCATGGTCGGCGCATCCGCATCGTTGAGGCTGAGGTGGTTCATCCCCAGAATGTCCTCGATCGTGCGGAGAGCGGAGTCCGTGGTGTAGAGCTGTGACACGACCGCGCCGCGGCGCACATACGGGCTGACGAGATAGCCAATCGACCGATGTGCATCGACGTGGTCGACGCCATTTTGGGAGTCATCCTCGATTCGTATGATAAGCGTATTCTTCCAATATGGCGAATGCGAGATCGCCTCGACATATTGGCCGAACGCCCAGTCGTCATCTGCAAACTGGAGCCACGGCACGTTCAAGCCCTCGACGGCCGAGCCAAAACTCCCGAAATGGTCGTGGTGGAGGTAGATCGTTTCGAGGTTCGGTAAGTTCCCGTGTTTGACGTAGTTGCGAAACTCGCGATTCCACTCCTCAAAGCCGTACGTGTCTGGCGCTTTTTGATCGAAACCGCGGAAGTAGACGTCTGAGTTCGCGATGAGAACCGCCTTTGTCGGTGGGGCCTGCGGTATGTGCGAGGCGTACGGAGTGCGCGTGATCGGGATAAACAAAGGAGGAGGCGCGCTGTAGTAGGCCTCGTCCGCATCCATGCCATAGTTGCGGAAGGTCAAACCGCGGCGAAGCGCTTCATCCCACAGATACCCGCCGACCGCGCCGGGATTGAGGTTCCCAGCGTTTTCTGGCGCGTTGTTGTCCTGAGACCCCGCCAAGATGCTGGAGGAGCCGCTCGGATCCAGCAGACCCGTCTCACGAACGGTGAACTGGTTGGGCGAGCCGGACACTTGCGGCAGGCCGACGTTGATGTTGCGGTTCGTCCCTTGGTAGTCGTAGGTCAAGCCGTAATAGTCGGCGTTGCCGTAGAGAACGACCTGCGATTTCTCGACCGAGTCGGTGTCGTACCCTTGGAGGGTCCAGTCCCAGCCAACGCCGCTCGTCTCACCGACGGAGTAGTAGTTGTCGAGATCGACAAACGTCTCGGCCAGCGCGTGGGAATTCGGCGCCACTGCTCGTGGGAACTGGTTGTAGGGTCCATAACTATTACCGATTGTCAGGTCGCCGAGAATCTGGTCGTACGTGCGATTCTCGCCAACGATGTAGATGACGTGCTGAATCTTCGTATGCAAATACGCCATGAGCGCGTTGGGGCCACGATTGTAGACTCCGTTATTGAGGTCGACGATCGCGGTGAGATACGTGAGCGACCCACCAGTGGGGACTGGGATGACCGAAAGACTGGTCTTCTCGACGTTCCAATCGTATTCGTTCTTGTTGGTCGGGTTTGTCACTCCGGCCGGCGGACAGTCTGAACTCGTGCCGCACTGACCGTACACATATGAGTTGTTTGGGTTGGGGCCCGCATTGCTCTTGCCGTTGACCACATAGAGTGTGCTGCCGTCAGCGCTGACCGACACGGAATTGGGATACCAGCCGGTCGGGATGCGCCCGAGCACGCTGCCTGACGGCACGTCCACGACGGCGACGGCGTTATAGCCGCCGAGCGTAACGTAGAGGGTCTTGCCGTTCGGTGAGAGCGCCAATGAGTTGGGGTTTGCGCCCTTGTATGGATCGCCGGCGCGCGAAACCGAGATTTTCCGCGCCAGCGTGTCGCTCGTCGTGTTGATGACGGCGATCGAATCGTCATTGCCATTAGCCACGAACAGCCATTTTTGGTCGTGCGACAGGAGCACGTTGTTTGGTTGGCTGCCCGCCGGCCCGGTTGGGATGACGGTGAGCGCGCCGCCCGGACGAACCGCGATCACCTGACTGTCGCGCTGGCTGGAAACGTAAATCTTTATCGGGTTTCCCGACTTATCGGAGAGGATCGCGACGCCGTAGGGGAATTCGCCCCTGGCTGGGTTGCCGAGCCCGACGTTTGTGAAGTGGTATTCTTTGGTGACCAACCTGGTCGGCGCGTCAGCTACCGAAACCGAATCGTTCTCCCAATTCGCCGCAGCGAGCACGTGACCGTTGCCGCTGAGCGCAATTCCAGCCACGACCGCACCGGATGCGAGGAAGGGCGGGAACCCTGTATACGGATTATCACCAGCTGCTATGCTGGCGGCTGAGTTTTTGAGCAATCCACCATTGTAGCTCGGGATCGGCGCGGTCTGATTCGAGTTATGACCGAGCAACACGAAGGGTGCGTCCTCTACGTACGTGGGCAGCGGCCCCACGCCTGGATACTTGAACGTGGCGCGGTAGGCGTAGACGCGGTCATCGATGCCGGCGGAGACCCAGAAGCGGCCGCCGCGCGGATCCCAGGCGAGTCCCTGATACGTGTCGGGAAGGTTGATCTGCTGGATCTTATTCACTCGACCGTAGCGTACGTCGTAGACAAAGATCCATTCGTAGTTATAGCACCCGCTCGTGGAAGTGATAGGGTAGCCCGGGTTGGCGCAGCCATACGGTGTGGGCACGCCTGTGCGCGGGTCGAGCACCGGAAATTGGAACGGGACGCCGGCATAGTTATAAAAGTAAGCGTTTTCGCCGCTGGTCATGACGAGCAAGGTTGTGCCATCAGGACTCAGCGAGCTTGCAACACCGATCGTCGGATCGGCATTATCGTCGGCGCGCAAACCGTTGTGGAGCGGGAGCAACGATGAACCGGGAGCTGCCAATGGCGTCACGGTCGCTCCGGTTGGAACAATCGCAAACGCCGACGACACTCCGCCGCCGACGGTCTGTGCCGCCGAGGGGAGAACGCCTAAAAAGACTGCGATAACACCCGTAGTCGCAAACGCTAGCAAGCAACGTCGCAATGTTTTTGCCATTACGAACCTCCGTGACCACCGCCGAGAAGTTCGGCGTTGCGACAACGATAATCGCGGCACCTTATGCGGCCATTAAGTTGGCGATTACTATCTTAGCGGATGACCGCACAGCAACAGAGCCGACGGCTAGCATAAGAACTATCCACAGAATTCTCAACTCGCTTAACGAACCAACCGGTTAGGTCTTAATAAGCTCTCTCGGATTCATCGCACGAAGCACAGGCAGAGCAGCCAAGACAGCCCCGCATATTTTAACCGCTCGATAACGTCGAGCGATTACGTTTGATGCAACGTCGTCTCTTCGACGTTGGTTACGGAGGTTTGTAATGGCAAAGACGATGTCTCGTCGCATTATTGTATTCGCCATAGTGTGTGCTCTTGGCATGTCGTCGAGCTTATTCGTCCCCGCATCCGCCGCAATCCGACCGTTCACGACTGTCGGTGGGAACCTCAGCGGCGGGTTACTCCCAACCGGCCTCTACATAACGCCACTTATCACGCCAGGCTCGTCGTATCAATACTTAGAGACGGGGCTCAGGCCAGACGGCACAGCGGATGCCACCGGTGCCATCTCAAGCGCGCTCAGTCCCGATGGAAAGTCGCTGCTCGTGCTCACCTCGGGCTACAACGCCAACTTGTTTACGACGGCGGGTGTGCCTATCACGACGGCATTCCTCGATCCGGCCACGGGCAAACCGACGACGAACACGACCAACTCATTCCAGTGGGTCTTCGTCTTCGATGTATCTGGTCCGCGGCCAGTCCAGAAGCAGCGCATCATGGTGACGAGCGCCTTCGACGGTATTGCCTGGGACCCGTCGGGCAAACGCTTTTACGCCTCAGGCGGTCAGGACGATGAAATCTTTATTTACAAGAATAAGAGCGGCGTCTTCGTGCCTGACCCGCCATTCGTTGTCTTAAACCATGGGCCCAATTTGGGCAACTCCCTGTACAACACGACTCCACAAGTCGCCGGCGTCGGCGTGAGCGCCGACGGCACTCGTCTGTACGTTGCGAACTACAACAGCAACTCCTTGTCGGTTGTCAATACCTCGACGCGCAAAAAGGTAGCTGAGATCACGATGCCCGGTCCGTCAGACTGGGGCGGCAACTATCCGATCTGGGCAACGCCGCACACAGCCTCCGACGGTACGACCGACAAGATATATGTTTCTACCACCCGCGACGGTTGTATTTACGTCTTCACCTCGTCCGCCAAACAGAAGTGCATCGACGTGGGCGGCGAGCCCGGCAAGATGATTCTTTCCGGCGACGGAACGCGGCTGTACGCCATCAACCCGAACTTAGACCAAGTCGAGCAGATCAACACGGCGACCGATACCGTGACCCGAGTGATCGACATTCGTCGCCCTGGGTACCGCTACTACGGCGCCAATGCAAACTCGCTGGCGCTCGGCCCGAGGGGCGCGACGCTCTACGTCACCATTGCCGGTGAAAATGCCATCGGCGTGATCGACGTCGCGAGTGGTAAGCTCGTCGGCCGCATCCCGACAGCATGGTATCCAAGCTCGGTGCAAGTCGCGCGCAACCAACTCTACGT
>JAFANK010000290.1 GCA_019232725.1 Vulcanimicrobiota bacterium
GTTCCTTTGCGCGGCAAGAGATCGCCCCATGCGCCTTTGCGCACGTACCGGTAACCGTCGCGCGCGCCCGCGACGACTCGGCCCGGTCGCACTGCGAGCGTCGAGCGCGGTGCGAGCGCGCGCACCACGAACGCGCCCGACGCGTCGGGCGACCCGTAAATGTAAAAGCCCTGCTCGTTCAGCGGCGAGCGTTCGATGTCACGCATGCTGGACGGCGCCCGGTGCTCGGGGTTGGCGACCGCCGCGGGAACCGTGAGTTCCTCTTGCGGTCCATCGAACGCACCGCTTGCAGCATTGAAGTGGACTGCGCGAAATCGTTCGGCGCCAAGCGGGCCGATAAACCGCACGAGGCCGTAGTAGCAGCCCGCGATCTGCACGGGCTCGCGCGCGATGCGCAGCACCGGGTCGTCACCATCGTCGAGGTGGACAGCGTCCACCAGCATCACCATAACATCATCGAGCGGCCGCGAGCCAGCAAGCGACTCCAAGGGATCCACGAGCTGCCACTGATTCAGGCGTGTCGGACAAACGGTGCCACCGGTCGTGCTCGAGTACTCTGCGTCCGCGCTGAAGAACAGATCGCGTGTCACGGCGACAACGCGACGTTGGACGTCTGCGTCGCCCGACCAGCGCAGCTTGACGCGCTGACCCAAAAGATGCGTGCATCCCTCGGGTGCATGGTGGATCTCGAGCCAGGCTCCGCGCACGGCATCGCGCTCATCTCGGCGCGGCAAGATGAGCCGGCCCATCCATGCTGCGAGCGGCACGTAGGGCCCGCCCTGTAGCGCTACGCCCGGTGGATAATATTCGGGCCGGTTCCACGCAGACGCGACGTAATAGCTGTAGTTCGTGAGTCGTTTGGGCGGCGGCATAGGAATGGCAAAGCGCCCAGCGACGATGCGCGTGATGTTGTCGAGCGTCTGCTCGAGATGCGTGCGACCGTCGGGCAGCCGCGCCGTCGCATCGAACATGCCGCCCGGCTCCATATGGCAGACGGGGCCAAGAGCGATATGCGTGATGCGGCCCAAACGCAATGCGCGGTTCCATTGCGAGAGCGACATGATCTTCCATCGCGACGGAAACAAGATCGGCCCCAGGCGTTGGATATTGTCCTTATCCCCGACCTGATGGTAGACATGCCCGAGGTCCAAGAACCAGCCGCTGCCGCTCATGACGCCGCCTAAGGTGATCAGGTCGACCTGCGCCTCGAGTGCATGGCGCAACAGGCGTGCCGCGCCTGCCGCCATCTGGGCACCGCCGCTGTATCCGATGAGCGTCACCGGTATGCCGCTGCCGGGCACGTAGCCATTGGCGATGAGCCCGTCGTGCAGCAACGAGGCGATGCCATAGTTATACATAGGCCCGTACCGCGGATCGGTTGAGACGCCGACGATGACGATGTTGCGCAGGTTGATGAGCAGCCCCAGGATCGATTCCGGTTTCGCGATACGTGTGGCATCGATGAATTTCCACAGACCTGAGAAGAGCGGATCGTCGTCGAGCGGCCGATTGAACACCGAGTAGACCATGAGGCCACGAATGAACCGCGATCGCGCGGGCAACACCGGCTCCAACGCATCGAGAAATTTCTCGACATCAGCAGTGTACGCCGATCCTGACTGCGAGATGCCATCCAAATAGACGATGTAGCGCGAGACGTCGTGTGTGCTCGCCGCCCTCACTCGCTCGCGCGGCGGCGGCGTGATCGTCTCGCCGAACCACCCTGCCCACCACCCCATCGTCTCGAGCGGCGTGAGCAACGCGCCGACGACAAGCGCCACGATTGCGATCCAAAGCAACTCGAACGGCAACCGAGCGATGAGCGGCAGATGCGCGCTCCATCCCAAAAGAACGCTCTGCAACGGACGAGCTACGAACAGCACCAACACGAAAAGCGCGACGATCACGGCGATGTAGACGGCGGTCGAGGATCTGCTCGCTGCACTACCGCCAGTCGCCGACTTTGTGGTGCCTGCCTGGGGCGAGCCCGGCGCAACGCCGCTGACCCCGTCAGCATCGTCGAACACAGATGCTGCCGCCGGCTCGAGGGCCACACCCGTCACGGCGTTCATCAGCTTGATGCCCAGCTGCGAGAGCGGACGGCCGATCGTCTGCTCGCCGATAGCAAGGCCGAGCCATCCGAGTCCCGCAAGTACGAAAGCCTCCCCGATCGAGACGCGCCCGACGGCAGCGATGCCAACGACCATCGCAAGCAGCTGCCACATACGCAAGACCCACATGATGCCGATGCCTGCATATGGCAGCGCCTCGAAGATCGAAAACACAAACGGCACATAACTGACCGCCAGCACGATCCACAGCTCGCCGAGCGGCAACCGCACCCCGCTGAAGCGCGCAACCGCCCACGTGCAGAGGGCGTAGAGCCCGTAGCCGATTGCGTACAGCACGGCGCTGGTCACGAGGCTCACCGCAAAGCGCCCCGCGCTGACCTTATTGGCGAAGAGCACAAAGCACTGACCTAACGAGCGGGAGAGACCTCCCGCCAGTAGGATGACCACCGCGATGAGCCCGCCGTTATCGAGCGCCACGCTGTCGAGGAACGCCTGGCCGTGAAGCCGCATGACGCCGAAGAGCGTCGCCCACAAGTCTGGTGCGAAGGTTTCAGCGTTGGGACTCATCTATGCCGGCGGACGAGCGGTCATGACGATCCAGTCGCCGTAGACGTTGCGCAGCCGTCCGCGCTCGTGGAAACCACAACGCGTGTACGCTGCGATCGCGGGCGCATTATCGGGCTGCACTTCTAAGCGCACTTCCTCGATGCCCCGCGTGTGAAGATAGCGCAAACCCTGAGCGACGAGCAGCGTGGCAGCGCCATGACCGCGAGCTGACGATGCGACTGCGATGTTCAGCAGTTGCGCATCCCCGGTCGTGCGATACGCGGACGATGATCCCGCGAAGAGCATCTTGTTCCAGAGCTGCCCAAAAAGCGCAGACCAGCGTAACCCATAGCGCCCCGTGATCGCGCGCAGGCCCCAGGCGAAGACGCAACCGCTCGTCAGAGCGGCGCGCTGCAACGTATGGACGGAGCTCGTGAAGAGGGCGTACCCGACCAGCCGACCGTCCACGTGGGCTGCCAAAAACCCACCCGGTTCCAACGCTCGCGCGAAGGTCCAGACATCCACCATCGCGTCTGGCTTAGGCGGATCTCCGTATAGCCGGCGTACGTTATCGCCAAATCCATCGAAGAAGATGCGCACCGCCGCTTCGATTTCTGCCGGCTCGATGGGCGCGATCGCGATGGAAGCGTTCAAAAGAAAGACCTCCTCATGCGCCGCTGCAGCGCTGTCGTGAGGAGGCCGTTATCGCCGATGCGAGGTGAGGTTACTTCTTCTTCCCGCCCTTATTGACGGCATCGCGCAGGTCCTTACCCGGATGAAACGCAGGAACGGTGCGGGCGGCGATCATGAGCTTCTCGCCGGTCTTTGGGTTGCGGCCTTCGCGAGCCTTGCGCTTGCGAACCTCGAAGCTTCCGAACGGGATGAGCGCCACTTTCTCGCCGTGCGTGAGCGCGCCTTTGATGGTTTCCAACACATGGTCGACGACATCAGATACGTCGCGGCGCGGCAGCTCCGTCTTCTTCGAAATCTCTTCGATCAGCTCGGCCTTGGTCATCGGTCACCTCTCTCTTTGTGCAGCACAGTCTTTAGTACGCGCGTATCGTCCGCGCTCATGATGGGGAGCGTTCGCGCGACGATGCTTGCTCCGGGTCACCTGTTTGCGGCGGACCCTAGGATTCCTCCCGATTTTTGGCGCTCAAACCCTTGTCCTATCGAGGATTGCGGCGATAGCACGCAACCCGAGCAGATAGGAGTCGGCGCCGAAACCCGCGACTGTACCGTCGACGACCGGCGCGATGACCGAACGTCGGCGGAACGGCTCGCGCGCATAAATGTTCGTGAGGTGGATTTCTACTTTCGGCACGGTCACCGATGCAAGCGCGTCGCGCAGCGCATACGAGTAATGCGTGTAGGCGCCCGGATTGATGACGATCGCCTGGCCTGCTTCACCGGCAGCGTGGACAGCATCGATCAGCGCACCTTCTGACGAGTGCTGATGGATGTTGATCACCAACCTGAGCGTTGCGGCCAACTCGTGCAACCGCTTGTCGATCGACGCCAGCGTTTCCGAGCCATAGATCTGCGGTTCACGCTTGCCGAGCGCGTTCAGATTCGGGCCGTGCAGGACGACGACAGTCCTCGTGCGCTCGCTCATGGATTGCGTTCGCTCTTGGGCTTGCACTGTAGTGGTTCCTGTCACAGGTCGTTGCGGGCAGGACGCCACGCCCACCGCTTTCGAAGTCCGACGAGATGCCTTCGGATTATGCCGCTGCCGCGCTTGCCGCGGGCGATAGCGTGCGTATCGTCGCTGCTCGCACGACATCGGTGGTCGCAAGCGCGCAGCAGCGCCACGGCTGTTCGCCAACGGTGACCGCCGCGCTCGGACGGCTGCTCACCGGCGCGGCACTCATGGGCAGCTTCCTCAAGGGCCGCGAGCGCATCACGCTGCAGGTCAACGGCACAGGGCCCGTCCGCGGCATCGTCGCCGAGGCGTCTGCCGGCGGCAGAGTTCGTGGATATCCGCTGCGACCGCGAGCTGAGTTGCCGCTCAACCCGGCGGGCAAGTTCGACGTCGGCGGTGTCATCGGTGAGGGCTACCTGCACGTCACACGTTCATTCGATACCGGGCAGCCATACACAAGCGCCGTGCCCCTTGCGACGGGCGAGGTCGGCGATGACCTTGCCCGGTATTTCGCGCATTCCGAACAGGTGCCGTCGGTGGTCGCTGTGGGCGTGCTCGCGAACCCGGGCGGCGTGATCGCGGCGGGTGGTTTTTTGGCGAACTTGCTTCCGGGTGCTGCCGAGTCGACTATCAACGTGCTGGAAGAGAATGTCCGCGGCCTGCCGCATGTGAGCACACTGATACGCGAGCGGATGTCGCCCGAACAGATCGTGGAGCGCGTCGCGGGCGCGCTGGGTGCGCGCGTCACGCATGTGGCGCCGGTGTCATTCACGTGCACGTGCAGCCGCGAGCGCGTGACGCGGGTGCTCGTGGGCTTGGGCGAAGGCGAACTCGATCAGATGGCCCGCGCGCAGGAAGACACCGAGGTCACCTGTGATTTCTGCGGTCAGCGTTATTATTTCTCGCCGCACGAAATCGGTGAGCTGCGCCGTAGCGCATCTGACGCTGCGGATGCGACGAACGGGTGAGGTGGGCACGTGAAGTGCTGACCCCTACTTTATTTTCAGGAACTGGTGGTTGCCTTTTTGGAGCACCTTGCCGTGCCAGGTGGGTTCGATGTGGCGAACGTCATCCGCCCTCACGCCATCGATCTTGATGGCCCCTTGCTGGACGAGTCGCTGCGCCTCGCGATTGGAGGACGCCCACCCGACGAGCACGAGCAACTTGCCGAGCATCACACGCGCGTCGCCGTCGGCTAACGCGTGGCTCGGCATCTCGTCGGGCAGCTCTTTGCGGACGACTGTTTTCTCGAAATGCTCGCGCGCGACCACGGCGGCGTTTG
>JAFANK010000180.1 GCA_019232725.1 Vulcanimicrobiota bacterium
GCGTCCAGCGATCGTCAACATCGGTCATCGCCGCGCGATGGAGCTCTCGGTGTGGGTGCCGCGCGACGAGCTGAGCCCTGTGGCCTCCACGGAGATGTGGCAAGAGATCTACGACAACGTCGCCGAGCTCATCCGTGCGCATCGCACGACGCTTGTGTTCGTCAGCACGCGGCGATTGTCCGAACGCGTCACGCACAACCTTATCCAACGCTTGGGCGAGGGCGCGGTCATGCCGCATCACGGCAGCCTCGCTCGCCGCCTGCGCCTGGAGACCGAGACCAAATTGCGAACCGGGCAACTGCAAGCAGTGGTCGCCACTGCTTCGCTCGAGCTCGGCATCGACATCGGTTCGGTCGATCTCGTCGTGCAGCTAGGCTCACCTCGGTCGATCGCAACGGCATTGCAGCGCATCGGGCGCTCGGGCCACTGGGTTGGCGCAACCCCGAAGGGCGTGCTGGTCGCCACGACGCGCGACGAGCTTGTCGAATGCGCCGCGCTCGTCCGCGCGATGCGCACGGGCGCCATGGATCGCCTGGAACCCAACCATGCGCCGCTCGACATCCTCGCACAGCAGATCGTCGCCGCCTGCGCCGCCGACGACTGGGATGAAGACAAGCTCTTCGCGCTCGTCCGATCCACCTATCCATACCAAGATCTCGAACGTTCGGAGTTCGAGGCCGTCGTCGAGATGTTGGCGCAAGGCGTTGCGACTTCTCGTGGGCGTGCAGGTGCGTTTTTGCATCGCGATCGCGTGAACCGGCGACTGCGTGGCCGGCGCGGCGCTCGCCTCGCAGCGATCACGGGAGGCGGAGCGATTCCGGACGCCACGACCTATGCAGTCGTGGTCGAGCCCGACGGCGCCGTGGTCGGGACGGTGGACGAGGACTTCGCGGTCGAAAGCATGTCGGGCGATATCTTTTTGCTCGGCACCGCGTCATGGCGAGTCAGACGCGTGGAGCAAGGGCGCGTGCGCGTCGATGATGCGCATGGCGCGCCACCCTCGATCCCATTTTGGAATGGCGAGGCGCCGGGACGCACGCTCGAACTCTCGCGCGAAGTGGCCACGCTGCGGCTGAAGATCGATGAATTCGGTGACGATATAAGCGCTGCAACCGCATATCTCGAGGGCGAGTGCGGTCTGGATCGGCTCGGAGCTGAACAGGTCGTGGCCTACGTGCGCGCGGGCAAAGCGATTTTGGGCGTCATTCCAAGCCAAGACACGATCGTGGCCGAGCGGTTCTTCGACGAATCGGGTGGCATGCAACTCATCGTGCATGCGCCTTTCGGCGCGCGCATCAACCGCGCGTGGGGCTTGGCCTTGCGCAAACGCTTCTGCCGCTCGTTCAACCTCGAGCTGCAAGCGGCAGCCACGGACAATGGCATCGTCATCTCGCTGTCAGAACAGCATGCGTTTCCGTTGGAGACGATTTTCGAATTTCTCAAAGCAGCGACCGTGGAGGAGGTCCTGACGCAGGCCATGCTGCCCTCACCGCTCTTCACTGCGCGCTGGCGCTGGAATGCGCAGCGATCGCTCGCCATTCCGCGTTTTCGCGGTGGTCAGAAAGTGCCTGCGCCGCTGCAGCGCATGCGCGCCGACGATCTGATGGCAGCGGTGTTCCCAGACCAAGCCGCCTGTCCGGAAAACCTGAGCGGCGAGATCCGTATCCCTAAACATCCGCTGGTCGATGAAACGATCGCCAACGCGCTGCATGAAGCGATGGATCTGGACGGCTTGCGCACGATTCTCTCCGGCATTGAGAAGGGCGCGATTCGGACGGTCGCAGTCGACACGGCCGAGCCGTCAATGTTCTCGCACGAGATCCTCAATGCCAACCCGTTTGCCTACTTGGACGATGCGCCGCTTGAGGAACGCCGTGCGCGAGCGGTGCAATTACGCTCGACCGTGCACGTCGATGCCAATCTTGGCGTCGGCGTGCTCGATCCGGCAGCGATCGCCCAGGTCGCAACGGAGTCGTGGCCTGTCGTGCGCGATGCGGACGAACTGCACGACGCGCTCTTGACGCTTGTCGTGGCGCCACCCGTGCCGGAATGGCAAGCATTTTTCGATGAGCTCATAGCTGCCCGGCGTGCAACAGTGCTCACGCCGCACGTGGCCGGTGCCGACGCGGCCAAAGATGAGACGGCGCCCACACCGCTGTGGGTCGCAGCCGAAAAGCTGCAGCTGGTGCGCGCCGTGCACCCGGCTGCGAGCGCGCAGCCCGATCTCGAACCGCTCGTGTCCGAACCAGCGCAGGACGACCCCGAAGCGGCGCTGACCGAAATCGTGCGCGGTTGGCTCGAGTCGACGGGACCGCAAACGGCTGCGACGCTCGCGCGAACGTTCGCCGTGAGCGAGGATGCGGTCATCTCGTCACTGTTGCGGCTCGAACATGAAGGCCAAGTGCTGCGCGGCCATTTCTCGAGCGCCCCCACCTCGCCCGCGAACGGTGAGAGCGAGCCGCTGCAATCCTTTGAATGGGCGAACCGGCGCGTGCTCGCGCGCATCCACCGGTTGACCTTGGGCCGCCTGCGCCGTGAGATCGAGCCCGTCAGCACGACTGACTATCTCGAGTTCGTGCGCCGTTGGCAACATGTTGCCTTGGGCACCCAACTCCACGGCGTCGACGGCACCCTGCAGGTCATCAAGCAGCTGCAAGGCCTTGAGTACCCGGCGCAAGCGTGGGAGCAAGATGTGTTTCCCACTCGTGTGACGCGCTACCGGTCAGAATGGCTCGATAAACTCTGCGCCTCGGGCGAGGTGATGTGGGGCCGTCTCTCGCCGCATCCGGCGTTCGATGATGCCGAGCAACCGCGGCGCCGGCGGGTGCGCCCGTCGCGCGTCGCGCCTGTGTCGCTCTTCTTACGTGAGAGCGCCGATTGGCTTGTGCCTCGCCGTCATGACAATGAGGACGCGCTGTCCGGCAGAGCACAGGCAGTCAGGGGCGCGCTCGAAGCGCGCGGTGCATCGTTTTTCCTCGAGCTCGTTCAGGCGACCGGGCTTTTAGCAAGCGAGGTTGAGGACGCGTTGTGGGAACTCGTGGCGGCAGGTCTCGTGACCGCCGATGGTTTCGATAATTTGCGTTCGCTCATCGATCCCAAGCGCCGGCTTGCTCTCGGACGGCGCAATGCCGCACGCCCACGCAATGCCGCAGGACGGTGGGCGCTTTTGGCAACGCGTTCTCAGCCGGCTGATGTGGGGGCCTTTGCCCGGCAGCTGCTGTTGCGGTGGGGCGTGCTCTCACGCGACGTCGTGCGGCGAGAGAATGTCGCGCCGGCATGGCGCGACCTTTTGGTGTGCCTGCGTCGACTTGAGGCGCAAGGCGAGATTCGCGGTGGGCGTTTTGTCGCAAGCCATGTGGGTGAGCAGTATGCGCTACCTGAGGCGATCGATCTGTTGCGTGCCGTACGCCGGGCCTCTGCCAGTTCGCGATCGAGCGAGGATGACGGCGCACGGTCCGCAGAACCTGCTGGCGCCAGCGATACATCGAGCCTGCAAAGGAGAGCGGGATGAGCAAGGTCCGGGTTCTGGTCGGTACGCGCAAGGGCGCATTCGTCTTGAGCTCAGATGGCAAGCGCGAGAAATGGGAGGTCAGCGGCCCCCATTTCGCCGGCTGGGAGATCTACCATGTGAAGGGTTCGCCTGCCGATCCAAACCGGATCTACGCGTCACAAACCAGTAGCTGGTTTGGGCAGCAAGTGCAACGTTCTAACGACGGCGGCACGACGTGGGAGCCAGTCGGCAATGAGTTCGTCTATGACGGTGTGCCCGGCACGCATCAGTGGTATGACGGCACACCCCATCCGTGGGAGTTCAAACGCGTCTGGCACTTTGAGCCATCGCTGCGCGATCCCGACACCGTGTATGCGGGCGTGGAAGATGCAGCGTTGTTCAAGACCACAGACGGCGGTAAGAGCTGGCACGAGCTGTCGGGCCTGCGCAAGCATGGTACAGGTCCGCAGTGGCAACCTGGGGCCGGCGGTATGTGCTTGCACACCATCATCGAAGATCCCAAGACCGATGGCCGGATGTTCGTGGCGATCTCCGCGGCCGGCGCGTTTCGTTCCGATGATGCGGGCACGACCTGGAAACCCATCAATCACGGCCTGCACTCGCAGTACATACCCGACCCGAACGCGGAAGTCGGCCACTGCGTGCACCGCATCGCCATGCACCGGGCGCGCCCGGACGTGCTGTTCATGCAGAAACACTGGGATGTCCTGCGCAGCGACAACGCCGGCGACTCGTGG
>JAFANK010000034.1 GCA_019232725.1 Vulcanimicrobiota bacterium
CGTTCACCGATGAGATCGTCGAGCGCTGGAAGACCGCTTGGCGCGAGTTGAACATCTCCTACGACCAATTCATCCGCACGACCGATCGGGAACATGAAGCGGCCGTGCAAAAGATCTTCTTGCAACTCCGCGATCAGGGCGACATCGTTCCGGGCACGTACGAGGGATGGTATTGCCGCAACGACGAGTCGTTTTGGCCCGAGAGCAAACTGGTCAACGGCCGCTGCCCCAATCCTGAGTGCGGTCGCGAAGTGGAGTGGGTATCAGAAGACGCATGGTTCTTCAAGCTGTCGAAGTACCGTGACATCCTGGTCGATCATTTCAATACATTTCCGCAATGGGTCCGACCCGAGAGCGCCTGGAACGAAATGGCCTCGCTGCTGCGCGCCGGCCTTGAAGATCTATGCGTCTCGCGGACGTCCGTGCAGTGGGGCATTCCTATTCCGGGCGAATCCAAGACGATTTACGTCTGGTTCGACGCGATCTGCAACTACATCACCGCAGCGGGCTACCCGCATGACATGGACAGGTTCCAAAAGCTGTGGCCCGCCGACGTCCAGCTCATCGGCAAAGAGATCCTGCGCTTTCACACGATCATCTGGCCCGCGATCCTGATCGCGCTCGATCTGCCGCTGCCAAAGCTCGTGTTCGCCAACGGGTGGATCACGATGGAAGGGCAGAAGATGAGCAAGAGCGTGGGCAATGTCATCCGTCCGGGAGAGCTCATCGAACGATTCTCGGTCGATGGCGTGCGCTACGTGCTCTTCGCCCAAGCACCGTTCGGCGTTGACTTCAGTTTCAGCGAGCAGATCATCACCGAACGGTACAACGCCGAGCTGGCCAACGATTTCGGCAATCTCGTGCAACGCGTGCTTTCGATGCTCGAGCGATACCGCGACGGCATCGTCCCGGCGGCGACGACCGGGGATGAACTCAATGTGGAATTCGAAACGGCGGTGACTGCCGTTCGTGCTGCGTTCGATGAAGTCGATTTCCGCTCGGCGATCACGGCGACGTGGGAGCGTGTGAAGTCCCTCAATCTCTATGTCGAGCAGAGCAAGCCATGGACGCTTGCCAAGGCGGGCGACGACGCGGCGCTCGATGCCACGTTGTACGATCTCTGCGAGGGCATCCGTTGGATCGCGGCCCTCGTGTACCCGTTCATGCCGAGCACGGCCGAGGCGGTGTGGAAGGCGCTTGGCCAAACCGGCACGCCTGGTGAGACCTGGGAACGTACGCTTCGCTGGGGCGGCCTGCAAGCTGGCACGCGCACGACGATGCCCAGCGTGCTGTTCCCCCGTGTCGAGAACGAGCCTGCGCCGGCGTGAGCGCTGGGCTCATCGACACCCACGCACACCTGGACGGTTCTGAGTTCGCAGCTGATCTTGACGAAGTCGTCCGGCGCGCACAACAGCTGCACGTGTCAGCCCTGATCTCGTGTGGCCAAGATCAAGCGACGAGCGTGCAGACTCTTGCGCTTGCAGGCCGGTTTCCTGGCGTCGTCGCGCCCGCTGTCGGCGTGCATCCGCACTTTGCAAAAGATGCGGGTGACCTTTTGTGGCTTGAGCCTCTGCTGGATGACCCGCGCGTGGTGGCCGCAGGGGAGATGGGCCTCGACTACCACTATGATTTTTCGCCTCGCGCTCGGCAGCGCGAGGTGTTTGAATGTCAGCTCGAACTGGCAACTGCGCGTGGACTACCGGCCATCGTGCACTGCCGCGAAGCATATGACGATGTGATCGCCCTCTTGCGATCGTATCGAGGCCGAGGGGCAACCGTGGTCGTTCATTGCTTCACAGCGAACTACGACGTGGGCAAAACGCTGATCGACGAGTGCGGAGCATTTTTAGGCATCGGCGGCGCGGTAACGTTCAAAAAAGCGACCGATCTGCAGGATGCGGTTCAGCGCTTGCCGCTCGAACGGCTCGTCCTTGAAACCGACTGCCCCTACATGACGCCCGTGCCGCACCGCGGTAAGCGCAACGAACCGGCGTACTTGCCGCTCACCTGTGCCGCTCTTGCGGCGCTGCGCGGGGCGCCGGCAGAAGCGATCGCGGAGGCGACAACCGCCAACGCGTTACGGCTGTTCCCACGACTTGCCGCATCGGCAAGCGCGATGCAGGCGCAATAGCTACACGCTCAGCGGCTTTGCGCTCGACCACATCTCGTCGAAACGCTTCTTCAGGCGTAGAGCGTCGTCGCCGAACGCCGACGCCGGCGCAACGACGCCGATCTCTCGCCCCTCATCGATGCCATTGTGCGTGAGATTGGCAGAGCCGACATAGATCTCGTTTCCGTCGTCGACGAACTTCTCGTGCATGTATGCGCCGGTCGTTGCTCGCAGGTCGACGCCGAGACCTTGCAGCTGGCCAGCCGCATCCTGTTGAGGGCGCGACATGCCTTTGCCCGAGATCAGCACGCGATCGTGATGGCCTGCGGCGTTCCGCGCGCACAAGTCGCTGACGATCCGAGGATCGGAGAGATCTTCGCTGGCGATGCACAGGTTAGATGAGGACTGGAACAAGCGCTGCAATTGCAGCCGCAGTGCAGCATTGGGGCCCGCGATCACCCGGTCACCGCAGACCGGCTGGCCCGCAATAGACGCGTTCACATCGGCGATATCGTCGGGGTCTTGTGTGCTGACAAGCACTTCGCCGTCGTTCTTGAACCCGGACCATGTGGGATTGCCCGTGGAGATGAGCGCTTGGCTATCATCGACGACGGCGGCCTTGCAGTGCATGAGTACCTTCGGATCGTTCTCGAGCACTAGGCGTACGCCCGGATCGAGTGCGCTCCGTAAAGCTGCAATTGCTTTCGCATCACGTTCAGCAGCGTCACGCGTATGGCGGAATCTGTGAGGGCGCTCTTCGATATGTAGTTCGACATCCAGCTGCCGCCGGGATGCCGCGTTGATGCTCTTGATGACCTGGCGATCGGACAAATCGAAGAATTCTGCACGAATGCTGCGCTGTGCGTGTTCGAAGGCAGCGCAGAGCGTGTCGCGCGCATCGGAACCGAAGGAGACCTGTAAGCTGGGCATGCGCTTTCCGTCACGCGCGCCGCTGGAAGCGTCAAGCGCGACCGAGGGATTGGTCGGAGAGGGCCACGAACCAGCCACGAACCATATGGACAAGGGAAGCGCCGTTCGTGACATGTTCGATACGATCGCGGCGCGTTATGATCGCGCCAACACTGTGATGACGGGTGGCATCGACGCCTGGTGGCGGCGCCAGGCGGCGGCCAGTCTGTCGCTTGCGACCGACGCACACGTGCTCGACCTGTGCTGCGGCACCGGGGCGCTCACGCGCGAACTGGTACGGCACGTGCCGCAGGGCCACGTCACCGGCGTGGATTTCAGTTCGCAGATGCTCGCGGTGGCACGCGCCCGCGGCGGTCCGGAAAATATCCGTTACGAGCAGGCGGACGTGCTGCAATTGCCGTTTCCGGCTGGCAGCTTCGACGCTGCGACGATGGCATTTTCCATGCGCAACGTCACGGATATTGGTGCGTGTCTGCGCGAGTGTGCTCGTGTTCTCAAGCCGGGTGGCTCGTTCGTCAACCTCGAGGTGGGCAAACCCGAAAACCCACTGCTCCGGCGTGCGTTCTACCTCTACTTCTACGGCGTCATACCAGCGCTCGGTGGACTCGTCGGCGGTGATCGTGCGGCCTACCGCTATCTGCCGCAATCCCTCATCAATTTTCCCGATGCTCGTGCCTTGGCCGGACTCTTCAAGGACAACGGTTTTCCCCACACCCGTTGCGTTTTCTTGATGGGCGGTGTTGCGAATATGCACATCGGCACCACGCCGCTGCCGAGCGGCGTCACGCAGCCCGCGCTCGCGTCTGCCTTATCATGATCAGCAGCTCGTCGCGCAGCGTCATCCACGATGTCGTCGAGCAGTTCGTGCGTGAAGAGCTGAGTCTTGAAAACGCGCAGATCGCGGGCGCCGTCTGGGCCATGCTGGATGCCGGCGGCAAAGAACTGCGTCCACGCATGACGCTCCTGGCGGCAGCGGCGGCCAATCCGGCGGCGCCACCGGATCCTGTGCTCGCGTCGTACATGGAGCTGATCCATGTGGCCACGCTCATCCACGACGACGTGGTCGACAACGCCGACGTGCGTCGCGGCAAGATCTCGACCAACAACGTGCACGGCAACCGGTTTTCCGTGCTGGCCGGCGACTATCTGTTCTCTTGGGTATTCAAGAAAGTGACGCTCGGGTATGACAACCCAGTGCCCACGATCTTGTCCTCCATGCTGTCGGAAATCTGCAACGGCGAGGTGCGGCAATTGCGCGCGGCCGGCAACCTCGCGCTCACGCGCAACCAGTATTTCGAGATCATCGGAAAAAAGACGGCTGAGCTCTTCGCATCGTGCGCCGAGGTCGGTGCGATCGTCGCGTTGCAGCACACAACCGCTGCGTCCGGTTCGGTGCTGCGCGAACATCCCAGCGTTCGCGCGCTACGCGATTTCGGCTTGGCGTTCGGCACCGCATTCCAGATCCGTGACGACCTCCTCGACGTGGTCGCAAGCGATGCCGCCTTGGGCAAGCCTGCCGGTTCGGATTTACGCGACCGCAAGGTGACCCTGCCACTCATCATCGCGCTCGAACAAGGAGACGAACGTGTTCGCGCGGCAGCGCAAGATCTGTTCGATCCAGCAAAAGCGGGCGACAATCGGGCGCTCATCGTCGAGCTCATCGCCGGCCTGCGCACGAGTGGTGGCATCCACGGGGCCAAGCAAGTGGTTGAGCACTTCGAATCCGAGGCTCGCGACGCGCTCCGGCGCTTGCCCCCATCGCCAGCTGCGTCCGAGCTTGAAGCACTGACCCATACCCTCAGCGAATACTCATCCTAGTGCTGCAGGGCAGCCGCTGACCGCGCCGATATTCTCTTGAGACAAGCGACAATGGTTACGAATACTGGAAAAAGGAGCGCAACGCCCACATGACGCCTATCTTCGCAATCATCACCGGTCCAGAGATCGCCGTCCTGGTCGGCATCGCGGTGCTCTTGTTCGGCGCCGACCGGATACCAAAGCTCGCGCGCTCGATGGGCGAGGCGAAAAAAGAATTCGAAGCTGCCCAACGCAGCCAGCCGCCGCCGGCAGCCCCGGTTGACGTGCAACCTCCGATGTCGACACCGCCACCAACTCCGCCGCAACCGTCGGCTACGCCGCCACCGCCGGCCACGCCGCACTAACCAAAGTTTCGCCAACCGATGTCGCCGCAGATGCTTGAACAGCGACCGGCATCCGACGACGTCGAGATGACCTTCACCGAGCATCTCGCCGAGCTGCGCCGGCGCCTGTTCATCGCGATCGGCGCGATCGCGGTCGCGGCCATCGCCGGGCTGTTCGCGGTGCCGTCGCTCTTGCGGATCGTCGAAGACATGTTCTTGCGTGGTATCGCATTGCATGTCTTCTCGCCGACCGAGATCTTCCGCGTCTACATCAAGCTATCACTGTTGATCGGCGTGATTGTGGCTTTCCCCGTCGTCCTGTATCAAGTGTATGCGTTTGTGGCACCCGCGCTCGATCGCCGTGTCCGCTCCCGCATCGTTTGGTATGCGATTCCGAGCTTTTTCATGTCCGCACTGGGACTCATCATCTGCGGCGTCTTCGTGTTGCCGTTCTTGATGTCGCGACTGTTGGGCTTCACGCAAAATGCTGGGGTGGTCGGGACGTATCAGCTCGAACCGACGGTGGGCTTTGTGACCCTGATGCTCGGCATCTTCGCCATCATGTTCCAGTTGCCGATCGTGCTCTCCATACTGGCGAGCGTGGGCCTCGTGAACGCGCGCGGGCTGGCCAAAGGCTGGCGCTACGCCACGCTTGCCATTTTGATCGCGGCAGCGATCGCCGCCCCTGATGGCAATCCGATCACGATGGGATTGCTCGCAGCGCCACTGCTCGCGTTGTACGCCCTGAGCGTCATCGTCGTCCGTCTCACCCAGCCCAAGATCTCACCGCGCTGACGAAAAATCACGACTAAAGTCGACGTTTGCGCCGGGGAGAAGGCGCGAAACATACAGCAATACGATGACATGAGGATAGCCGGAACCCGGGCATGAGCGCCGTACAAGCGACGACGAGTGGGCTCGACACCAGAGAACACGCGCCGCGCAAGAAAGCACAGGATTCTTTGCTCGAGGAGGTGCTCAATCTCCTCAGCAATGTGCTGTTCCCGGTCGTCATCTTCTTGATCTGGGCGGCGTTGACGACGATCGGGACGATCGTCGATCAGAACCAGCCGGAGCAGCATTACTACGACACTTATCCGCTGCCCATCGCCAACGCCATCGTCCGGCTGCATCTCACCGGCATCTACCATTCCGTACCGTACATCTCGCTCGTCGTGCTGCTGCTGCTCTCCATGTCGGTCTGCACATTCCGGCGTGTGATCCCGAAGCGCTTTCCCAAAGATCGCCCCGTGCCGATCGGCAACTTCGGGTTGCACGCGCAAGCGGACACCGCCCAAAACGTCGATGACGCAGCGGCACGAGCGCAGGACTACTTCCGTAGCCGCGGCTTCACGATGCGCACACTCGTGCAGGACAACGCACGCTGGCTTTTCGGCGATCGCCAGAAATGGGCACGCTATGGCGTCCTCGTCGCACATCTTGGCTTTGCCATCATCGCCTTCGGCGTGTTCCTGGGATGGCTGCGTGGCTTTTCGGGTCAAGTCGTGCTCTACCGCGGCGAGTCTGCGACGATCGACCGGGCGAACCTGCGCCTCACGCTCGACAAATTTTCCGCCGACTTCGTGCCCGTGCAGACACCCAATGGGCAGATCTATCAGGCGCAGAAATTCCAATCCGACGTGCGTTTTGCAGACGCCGATGGTGCGACGACGAGCGCGCGCATCCTGGTCAACCATCCGCACGTGACAACCAGCGGCGTCTACTTCTACCAAGCCTCGTATAATTTTGCCGGTCACCTCGCGGTCACGCGCGGCGGTAAGGCTTTGGCGTTACCGGGCACGGATGGCAAGCTGCAACCGCAGGATGCCATCTTTCTCCCGGGCACCAGCCGCGCCATCGAATACGGCACGCTGCTCGGCCCGACCGATCCGTCACAAACACCGCCTGGCGTTCCGATGCCGAGTCGCGACGAATATGCGATCTGGGTTTTTCATGACAACATCCCGACGACCAATAGACCGGTGTTCTTGCCCATCGGCTCGTCACTGGATGTGGGTGACGGCTACCGCGTGACGGCGTTGCCGCCAACGCCATCGACCGGTTTGACCTATCGTTACGATCCGGGCCAAGGTTGGGTAGCGGCAGGCTGCCTCGTCCTGGTTGCGGGTTTTGTCATGGCGTTGTTCTTCGTCCCGGTGAAGCTGTACGCGAAGATCAGCGCAGAGGGCAGCGGCGCCGCTGTCGAAGTCGCAGCGACGACCACCAAGGGCAATGCGATCTACGAAGATGACTTCGCGGCGCTTCGCGAAGGGTTGCGACGTTCTCTCGCAAACGCGACGTAGATAGAGCACGGGTGAGCAGCGATGCCTCAGGGTAACGAGTACACACAGTATAACGCGAATCTCCAGGCGACGATGACCCAACACGCCATGCAGTACATGGCGTGGTACGACGCTGCGGTCGTGCTCTACGCGCTTGCCATCGCCGGCTTCGTCGCCTATTGGTTCTTCCGCAGCCGCGGCGTGCTTGGAGTCGGCCTGCTCTTTACCGTCGCCGGCCTCATCAGTCAAGCCCTGAGCCTCGGCATGCGCGCATACTATAGCCACCATGTGCCCTGGAACGATCTCTATGGTTCGTTGTCCATGGTGTCGCTGTGGGCGGTGGTGCTGTTCTTGATCTTCGGAGCGCGTTTCAACCTCTGGTTCGCAGCGCCGCTCGTGCTCGCGTGCACGGACGCGTTGCTTGCCTACGCAAAAGGATGGAACAAGGGGCTCGCGCCGCTTGTGCCTTCATTACAGAGTCCATGGATCTTCATCCACGTGCCGATCGTACTGGCATCATACGCGGCATTTCTGATCGGGTTTGCCACAAGCGTGATCTACCTGCTCAAGAAGTGGGATGAAGACCGCGCGGCGTCGGTTCCGGGGCAGTCCGTCGGTGCTGCCGTGGCAGCCGCCGAACGGCCGGCCTGGTTAGGCTGGCTCGATATCGTGCCGTCGTCGTCGCGACTTGACGTCATCTCGTACCGCGTTATCGCGGTCGGCGAGATCTTGCTCACCGCCGGGATCATCCTGGGCGGCGTGTGGGCGCACATGGCCTGGGGCAGCTACTGGCAATGGGATCCCAAGGAGACCGCAGCGCTCGCCTCGTGGCTCATCTACGCGTCGTATCTGCATCTGCACACCCGACCCTCATGGCGTGGGGTGCGGGCGGCGTGGTGGTCCATCTTGGGCTTCGTCTCAATTCTCTTCTGCTATTTCGGCGTCAACATCTGGATCAGCGGTCTGCACTCGTACAAATAAAAGGCAGATGAGCTCGCCTGAGCTTTTGATTCAGCGCGTCTGGGGCGGGCGGTTTGTGACCAGCACGACGCGCGGCGCACGCTCAAGCACCCAGATTGAGATGCCTTGGCGGCGTAACACATCGATGTCTGACGGGCTCACCACACAGAGCACGCGCACGGGCTGGCGGAAGAACGCTTGCGGCGTCTGATCCGCATCTTTGGAGTATCCCACTGACGTCACGCCGTGCGATTCTGTGTAAAAGCGCAACGAGAAACCGCCAGGCGGTCCCATGATCCCGATCTTGTCACCCGGACGATAGTACGAGCGCACCACGGCCGCCATGCTCTTCATCGGCTTGAACGTCTCGATCTGCGGCAGGATAGCATACACGATCGCGGTGATGAAGCCGGCCATCATCAAAGCCAACCCCACCGGGGCGATCCACACGCGGCGTGCGGCATAGGTGAGCACAAGGGTGGCGATCGCTGTTGGCACGACGAGCCAGCCCAACACCGCGAGTGACGGCGCAAGCGCATGAAAGGGACCGGCATGCTGGCTTTGGCCGTAGATGACCACGCCAGTAGTGACGAGGACGAGCGAGACAGGTAAGAAGATAAGCGCGCCGCGCAGTGCGGCGAGATCGTTGGTCGCCATCGCATCGCCGAGCACGCGGCCGACCATGATCGCCAAGCTTGGGAAGATGATGACGATATAGTTGGGCAGTTTTGTCTGCGCCACGGAGAAGAAGAACAAAGGCACGACCGCTGCGACCAGCAGATAACGTTCGTCTTCGGTCCAGCGCTGCCAGGCTGTCTTCACGCCTTCGGGCAAAAAGGCGACGAAGGGGAAGAACCCAATCGCCGTCACTGGCAGATAATACCAAAACGGGCCCGGCTGATTCTCAAATGGCGACAAAAAACGGCCCACGTTGCTGCCGCCGAAGTACGAGTGGACGAAGATGTCGCCGTTCACGGACCATTCCGCGGCAAACCACGCTCCCGCGAGCACTACGTAGACGAGCGTGCCGCCGATCCACGGCAAACCCCGCCAGAACGGCCGGCGCGTCCACGCCAAAAAGACGAGGAGCACGAGCACCGGCAGCACCAGGGCGATCGGCCCCTTGGTGAGCGTACCGAGCGCCGCAGCCACAACGGCCTTCCAAAACGCGCGACGGTCGCCATCGCGCACCGCGAAGTAGATCCACAGGCTCGTGACCGTCGTGAAGAAGAGCAGCATGCTGTCGAGATACGCGAGCCTCGACAAGACGATGACCTCGAGGCTCGTGCCGAACGCCAGCGCGCTTGCAAGGCCGGCGAGCTCGCCATACAGGCGCCGTGCGGCCAGATACACCGCTAGGCATGAGAGCACGCCGAAGATCGCTGACGGTAAACGCAGCGCGAATTCGTTGAGACCGAACGCTTTGACCGACAATGCCGCGGTCCAAAACCACAAGGGCGGATGGATGAACCAGGGTTTGTAGTCGAAATGCAACGTCAGCCAGTCGCCGGTGCGCAACAACTCTTTAACGATCTCGCCATACGTCGGTTCGCTGTTATCCCATAGCGAGCCGGCGCCCAAGCGGACGAAATACAAGCTCGCTAAAAACGCGAAGAGGCCGAAGCGCAACAGCCCAGCGCCGCGGGAGGAACGTTCAAGCCCACGCTGCACGGCATGAACTTGCCACGATTCGCGCAAACAAACCTCCATGATCACACGAGCGCACACAGCACAGCGTCGCATCCTTCGCGTTGCGACGCGCAGCAGCGCGCTTGCGCTCGCACAGGCGAGCGCGGTGATCGAGCGCCTGACACCTGACGTGTCGTGTGAGATCGTACCCATTACGACAAAGGGTGACGTGCAGCGCGATCGCAGTTTGGTCTCGATCGGTGGCGACGGCGTCTTCGTCAAAGAGCTCATGACGGCGCTGC
>JAFANK010000035.1 GCA_019232725.1 Vulcanimicrobiota bacterium
GTCTTGAGTTCGTGCGACGCATCGGCGATGAACCGCCGTTCGCGGGCGAACGCCGCCTCAAGCCGCTCAAGCATATCGTCGAACGCCTGCGCCAGCGCTCCGAGCTCGTCCGCGCGGCCTTTCCAGTTGACGCGCTTGCTGAGATCCTCGCCACCGATCTCTCGCGCGGCGCGGGCGATCCGATCAACCGGGCCAAGCGCCGCTCGCGCAAGTGAGACGCTCGCCACCGCGATAAAGCCGAGCGCAACGGCGAGACCAAGCAGCAAAAAGTTGCGGAATCCTTTGAGGATCGAATCCATGGACGCAAGCGACTGCGCGACAGCAATGGTCGCCACGAGATCGGCGCCGTTGCGGACCGGCAACTGGTTGACGAGCGCGCGTCCGTCGGGAAGATCGGCGAATCCCCAAGCGCCGGGATGGGCAACGGTCGAGTGCGGTTTCCAAGCCTCGGTGGTGTGCGCCGGCAACTCGATCGTGCCGAGGTTCGTGCTCTTGCCGATGGGGTGGCCGGATTGGTTGAAGGCCTCGATGTAGACGCCGCCGCCGGCGAAACCGTCTAGGAACGTCTGATCAGCCAGCGCAGTGCGCGCCGACACCGCTCCGAAAGGGTCGGCGGACACCGCCTGGAGCTCACGCGTCATGCGCTCTGCCACGGTCGTCATGCGATCGGCCGTTTCCGCCAAGAGCACGCTGCGCGCGCCGGCGTACACCACGATCGCAAAGAGCGTGACGAGCACTGCCAGCACGCCCGCATATGTGAACGTGATGCGTGCGCGAAGGCTACCGAAAAACGGGATGCGACGTCTAGATGCGGAGTGAATATCCGACTCCCCGAACGGTCTGGATCAGCTTGTCGTCGCTCCCGACGTCCACCTTGTTCCGCAAATAGCGGATGTACACGTCGATGAGGTTCGATTCGCCCAGAAAGTCCGATCCCCAGACGCTATTGAAAATCTCGTCACGGGAGTGGACCTTGTTCGGGTACATGAGCAAGAATTCGAGCAGCGAGAATTCTTTCGCCGTCAACACGATCGCGCGGCCGCCGCGCGTCACCTCTCGAGTATCGCGGTTCAACGTCAGGTCTTTGGCGGCGAGCACCGTCGGGCCCGGCTCGCGCTCGCGCAGCTGGACGCGGATACGCGCCAACAGCTCGTCGATAGAAAAGGGCTTGGTGAGGTAGTCGTTGGCGCCGGTGTCCAGACCTGTGATCCGATCGGGCACGGCATCTTTGGCGGTGAGCATGATGATCGGGACCGAAGAGTGCTTGCGCACTCGCCGGCAGACCTCGAGGCCGTCGATGCGCGGCAGCAGCACATCCAGGATGATGAGGTCGGGACCTTTGAGCGCTCGTTCGATCGCCGACGCTCCGTCGCCGCAGACCTCAACGGCAAAGCCCTCATGCTCGAGCTCTAATTGCAGAACACGAGCGATGTTCGTGTCATCTTCGATGACCAAGATCTTCTGCTTCGAAGGCTTGGTGGCGGCAACTGCAGCGGCGTCCATAGGTGCTCCTGTCGTAATCCCGAGACGACGGGTGGTCAGCACGACGTTACATTCAAGATACTCGGACGGCAGTCTGGTCTTCATTAATACTCCGTGAGACCAGGCCGCGGGACGCGAGCGATTGTGCTGCGAATCATACCTGCCCGTGAAGCTGCGGCTGTTCGTTGCGGTGGAACTCGACGACGCCACCCGAGCATTTGCCGCTCGTACTGTGGAGCGGCTGCAAGCATTGGGTGCCACCGGGCGCTACGAGCCGCTCGAAAAGTTGCACGTCACCGTCGCCTTCTTAGGTGCGGTCGATCCGGCGAAGCTCGACGATATCACTAAGACGCTGCAGGCCTCGACGACCGCGTGCTCGCCATTTGCAGTGCGATTTGATCGGGTCGGCGTTTTTCCAAGTGAGCGGCGCCCGCGGGTGCTCTGGATCGGGCCTGCCCAGGAAAGTGCGTCATTTACCGCGTGCGCAAACGCAGTGCGCACGGCGTACGAGCGCATCGGCTTTTCTTTCGACCATGACCCGCGGGCACACATCACGATCTGCCGGCCGAGCGAGGTGCCTGCCGGTGCACTGGGAACGCTGCCTGCCAACGTCACGCTGGAGGTGCGCGGTCTTGCGCTCATGCGTTCGTTGCCGGCAGGTCCGACGACGCGGTATGAAGCACTCGAAAGAACGAGCTTCACAACGCGCTAACGTTTGAACGCTTCGACATACGATAGCAGAGGGACATATGAAGCAGAGTGTTGTCATCGCTATTGCGGTTGCAGCTATTGTGTTATGTAGGGGCGGCACTTTTAGTGCCGCCCGTGCCCAAGACACAACGCTAGCAACTCCGATAGCGTCGCTACGCAGCCCGTCGCAGATCAGCGTCACGGCAACGGGCTCCGTCGACTACGTGCCCGACAAGGCGCGCGTCACGCTCGGTATCCGTGCCGATTCACCGAGTGCTGCGACGGCGGTCGATACGATCAACAAAAACGCCGCGGCGGTCATCGCAGCGCTCAAAGCCCGAGGTGTTCCCGACAATGCGATCAAGACGATCGGCTATAACTTGTTCTATCGCGAGCCGCCTAACCCGGTGCCCGGCGTGAACGCGCCAGCACCCGTAAGCGTACAATCCGCAGCCGTTTCCGCGGCGGGCACTTACCAAGCGTCGGAATTGCTCGCAGTGACCGTGCCCGTGGCGACCGCGGGGAAGGTCTTGGACGCGGCTATCAGCGCTGGTGCCAACGAGTCGTTCGGGTTGGCGTATGAGACGAGTTCGTACGACACGCTCTACCGCCAGGCGCTGGCCAAAGCGGTGAGCGCAGCGCGTGCGACGGCCGATGCGCTGGCCAAAGCAGCGCATGTCAGCATCATCGGGATCGACTCGATGAGCAACTCAACTGAAGGACCAGGCCCTGCCGGAAAGATGCTTGCGATGCCGGTGTCGCAGGCCTCAGTGCTACCAGGAACCGATTCAGTGAGCGCTTCGGTGTTGGTGGTCTACAGAATAAAGTGATTAGCGGCTGTCGACGATCGCGAGCGCCCAGCCCCGCTCAGTCAACTTGCGCACGATGTAATAACCATCTTTTGTGCGGTCGAAATAGCTGAAGCCCTTCGCTGCTGCGTCGTCCATGGTCTTGAGTACGAGTACACCTTGCATGATCCACGTGAGCCTTTCACCTATATAACGCCCAAGCCGGGCCAAATATTACCCGGGCCGTCCCGGCTGACGGCGTGCGCAGAGCGACTATGACCAGGCGCACGGCTGCAGGGTAGGCCAAAAAAGCGCGAAACTAGGCGTGAGAAATGCCGACAACCTCGCCGCAGCTGCAGCTGGCGACCATCACGAGCCGGGAGTATAGACCTCCCGGTTTTTGGTGTGTGAGCATCCGATGTCCGGATATCGCCCGCACCGCAGGTCCGGCGCAATACGTCGCCCTCGATCTGCCTGGCGGTTTTGCCGTACGCTTGCCGCTTGGCATTTTCACCGTGAAGGGTGATGATTTCACCGTTTTGTTCCAGGAATGGGGCGAGCGGACGACTCGCCTGGCACACGCGGCTGTCGGTGATTCGCTCACTTGTATCGGGCCGCTCGGCAATCAGTTCTCCCCGCCCAAGCGTAGCGGGCATGCGATCCTCGCCGGCGGCGGACTCGGCGTTGCGGCACTATGGCTCCTAGCGCGCGACCTCCGAGCGCACGATGTGAAAGCCAATATCGTGATCGGTGCCCGCTCGGCGGACCGCCTTGTCGGCGTACGAGACCTCGCTCGCCATGGGTTTGATGTCGAGGTATGTACCGATGACGGCAGCGCCGGCTTTGCGGGCACCGTCGTCGAGAAAGTGCGCGCATTGCGCCGGCCGGATGTCATCTACGCGTGCGGACCGCGCGCGATGTTGCGCGCCTTATGCGATCATGCGGAGCGCGAGGGTATCGACTGCCAGATATCAATGGAAGAGACATTTGGCTGCTCGCTCGGAACCTGCTGGGGATGCGTGGTCCCGGTGCGGCGTGGCAGCGCCCAGGGTACTTCGTATCCGCGGGCGTCAGAGGAAGCGCGGGACTATGATCTGGCGCGCGTCTGCGCCGATGGAACTGTCTTTCACGCTAAAGACGTGGTGTGGGTGTAAGTGAACGGCCCGAACAGCGCACCGCTGGATACACGCGTGGTCATCGGCAGCGCGGTGCTGCGCAATCCGACCATCGCCGCCAGCGGCTGTTATAACCGTGGTGCCGAGTTCGGTGCCATTGTCGACGTCAGCCGCTATGGTGCCGTCACGCTCAAGAGCATCACGCGTCATCCGCGGCTCGGCAACGACATGCCGCGTATCGCGACCACCCCCGCAGGAATGCTCAACGCGATCGGCTTGCAGGGACCGGGCATCGAGTATTTCCTCACGCACGAAGCGCCGAAGTTGACGAGTGTGCCAACCGCGGTCATCGCGAGCGTCGCCGGCTTCACGGTTGATGAATTTGCCGACGTGGCAGCCGCTATGGACGGACTGCCGAACGTCGTCGCCATAGAGCTGGATGTTTCGTGTCCGAACGTCGACCGCGAAGGCGAGTGCTTCGCGGCGGAGGCAACTTCGCTCGCGCGCGTCGTCGAGGCCGTCAAGTCCCGCGTGAAGCTGCCAGTGATCCCGAAGTTGATGCCCAACGTCGCCGACCTCAAACCGATCGCTCGCGCAGCGCAAGAGGCGGGGGCTGACGCGGTGTCGCTCATCAACGCCGTCCGCGGCATGGTGATCGACGTGGTGCGTGCCCGGCCGATGTTGGCCAATCGTTCGGGCGGTCTGACGGGGCCTGCGATCCGACCGATCGCCGTGCATGCGATATGGGAAGTCGCGCAGACGATCACAATTCCTATCATCGGCATCGGCGGCGTCGAGAAGGGCAGCGATGCGTTGGAATTCCTGTTCGCCGGCGCGACCGCGATCGGTATCGGCACGGCGAACTTCCGGGATCCGCTCGTGCACGTGAAAGTGACCGAAGCGATCGAGCTGGAGATGCAGCGTCGCGGCGCGTCGAGCGTCGGTCAGCTGACCGGTCTAGCGCATCCAGGGTTCGCAGGCAAACCTGGTGCACGCGGTGCACCTGTCGCCACAAAG
The DNA here is from genome assembly GCA_019232725.1 of Vulcanimicrobiota bacterium. Lineage (GTDB taxonomy): Bacteria > Vulcanimicrobiota > Vulcanimicrobiia > Eremiobacterales > Eremiobacteraceae > JAFANK01. Next base: position 5,093 of record JAFANK010000035.1, read on the forward strand.
GAAACACAAGCTTGACCAGACTCATGATCGCGCTCGATGAAGGAAAGCTCGAAGAGGCGCAGGACGTTTTTCGTCATACGGCCGCCGACGTGCAATGGTACAAGGTCGGCTATCAGGCGTATTACGCGTTCGGCGATGCGATCTTAGGCGAACTGCGCGAAGCCCGGCGCAGCATCTTTTTGGATCTCAAGCTGCACGATATCCCCAACACGGTGGCCGGAGCCATCCGCAGCGTCGCGCGCAGCGGCGCCTCATTCGTCACCGTGCATGCGTCGGGTGGCCGGGCCATGTTGCAAGCCGCAGCCAAAGTCCGAGATGAGATCAACGCTGCGGGCAAGTCGCTCAAAATCGTGGCGGTGACCATGTTGACGAGTCTTTCCGACGAAGACTTGCGCGAGATCGGCATCGATCGTACGGTTCACCAAGTGGTCAGCATGCGCGCGGCGCTGGCGCAGGAATGCGGCTTGGATGGCGTCGTCTGCCCGGTCGAAGATGTGCCGATCGTGCGCGCTCGAACGTCAGCCGATTTCACCGTGATCTGCCCGGGCATCCGGCCAGCAGGCGACGCGGGCGGCGATCAAAAGCGCACCGCGACGCCGGCGCAGGCGGTGCTGGCAGGGGCTGATTATATCGTAGTGGGGCGACCGATCACGAAAGCCGCCGATCCGCGAGCCGCCGTGCAGAAGATCTGCGCTGAGATGGCCGATGCCGAACAGATCAAACCCGCCGCCCGGTAGATGACGGGCGACGAACTCCTGGAGCACCTGCGCGCGCGCGGCGCGCTCCTTTCGGGTCACTTCTTGCTGTCGAGCGGGTTGCACAGCGATCGCTTCATCCAAAAATTTCGCATCTTCGAAGATCCGCCGACCGCTGAGGCAGTGGGAGCGGCCCTTGCCGAGCGATTGCGCCCCTTCAAGCCGGATGTTGTCGTCGCCGCGGCGATCGGGGGCATCATCCCGGGGTACATCGTCGCGCGCAACCTGGGCGTGCGCGATATTTTTGTCGAAAAAGAGGCCGGTGCGCCGGCCCTGCGCCGCGGTTTCAGACTCGCGCGTGGCGAGCGAGTGGCTGTCGTCGAAGACGTCATGACGACGGGGAAATCGACCGCGGAAGTCATCGGCGTCGTGGAAGCGGCAGGCGCGCAGATCGTCGCGATTGGCTGCATCATAAAACGCGGCAATCCCACGTTTTTATATCCGCTCGTGACGCTGCTCGATCTGCCTCTAGCCGACTACACAGCAGCGGCGTGTCCGCAATGCGCAGACGGCGCACCGCTACAGGACCCCGGTAGCCGCCGGGCCTAAGAGGCTGGGCCCGTCTCGACGATGACCTGCGAGCGGACCTGCGTGCCCAAATGTCTTGTGGTGAGCATTTCCACGAGCGTCGCATGGGTTGAGCGTAGATCGAGTAGTTGTGCAGCATCGACACCGCCACGCACCCCCATCGCTGCTGCGGTGAGACTGTGCGCCGCTTCGTCGGGCAACGATCCCTCTCGCGCGAGCGCAAGCGCCTCCGATGATGTCAGCTCATCGATGATGCCATCGCTACCGGCTGGAATGCCGCCGCGCTCGCTTGGAAAAAGCAAGCGCACAGCATGCACGGATGCGGCCAGTACGCGCGCAGCGTCCGTGGCATCGAGCGCGGCGCTCGTACCGGCAAACGAGGTACCTTCCGAACCGAAGACGAGAATATAACCCTGCTCGAGCAGCAGCGACACGAGCTGTGCATTGACGCTGCGCACGACGCTTCGACCGTCGCTGCCCGTGGAAAGCACGAGCGTGCTTGCAGACGTGCCGTCCAGTGCCACGGCATCGCCGCCGATGCGGTTGAGGTGACCCACTAAGCGTGCGCCAAGGGCGCGCTGCGTGACGTCGTGCACGATGATGGGCCGTACGCCCAGGCGCCGCATGAAGACGAGATCCTCGACGAGTGTCGACGATTCAGCTGCCAGCGGGTCGAGGGTGAGGACTACTGCGCGTCCGACGAATGGTCTCGCCGTTTGCAACGTCTCGGGAGCTGGGTTTGCAAAGCCGTCCATATGGGATGAGGTCTTCCCCTTCATCTCCCCTTATTATCGTCGCCGGAACAACAGATTCAACACAAGCGTCAGCACGAGCGACAGCACGATGGACGTGCCTAAGGGCAGCCACACCTGCCAGCCGCGGCCGGCCAGGTGAATATCGCCAGGCAGTGATCCAAAACGCAGCGCACGCGCGAAGGTAAAAAGCAAACCAACAAGGACCAGTGCGATACCCGCGACGATGAGCAATCGTCCCACGTTGTCGGGCGAAGGCTGCAGGCTCACGAACGCTCGTCTTGCTCGGTAAGACCGCCGCCGAACGCGTTGACCGAGGCGGTCGCGGCGTCGGCTCCAGCGCGCAAGAATGTTTCGACGCCATCAGCGGCGCGTTCGATGATCGCCGGCAGCGTTTTTTCCTCATCAATATTGAACGGCCCGATGACGTGATCGATGGCGTCCCCATTGCGGCCGATGCCGACACGCAGTCGTGGAAAGTCGAGGCTGTTCAAAGCGAAGATGATGGACTTCAGCCCATTGTGGCCGCCATCGCTCCCACTGCGACGAAAACGCAGCCGCCCAAAGGGCAGATTGATATCGTCGCACACGACCAGCACGCGCTCCGTAGGGACCTTATAGAACGACGCT
>JAFANK010000115.1 GCA_019232725.1 Vulcanimicrobiota bacterium
CGAATCTGAACATGCCTGTCACGCAGGAGGCCGTGGGTTCGAGTCCCATCAGCGTCGCCACTCAAAAACCCATGAAATAAGATTTCACGAGCTTCACCATTTGCGTTATCATCTGTTGGGGCCAAGTAATGGCTATTTGCGCTAGGATTTCTGTGCTCTGTACCTAAGGACGGCGCCCGCGTGAGTCGCTAGGGATCGCTTCCCTCTCAGGCCGCAGCGCGCCTCAGCAGAGTGATATGCGCCACTGATGCAATTTCACAAGTTTGAAAGGATAAATGACCACAATGGATACCAAGCAAGAAACCACGACCGGCGCCCGGGACGGCGCCAAACTGAGCGTGGTGCCCGACCATCGGTTTACTACCGTACTTTGTGTGCCTCACATCTTTTCCGCTAGTGTTGTATAATGGACCTCGCGGCCGGGTAAGCTACCAATGCAATGCCGGCATGCGAAAAAGAATTTCCCAGCCACGCTTCGTCGGTGGCGAAGGCTCGTGAGTTTGTGAGAGGGTACTTGACCGCATGGGAGCTATCCGCTGGCGATATTTCGGACGTCCTTATGGCATCGGGTGAGGCTTGTAGCAACGCAATTCTTTATGCGGCTAGTGAGAAACCATTTCGAGTTTCGTGCCAATATGAAGGAGGCGTGCTGACAGTAAAGGTTCAGGACTCCGGCCGAGGTTTCGTCTTGCAAGGAAGCGGGCTGGGCCACAAGCCCCGCGCGTTGGGAGCGGGAGGCCTTGGCATCCACATCATGCGCGTGCTTATGGATGAAGTCTCCTTCGAAATGAGTGAACAAGGTACCACGGTCAAACTTCTCAAGCGCATTGCGAAGAGTAAGAAGCCTACGGAGCAATTTCAATGAGTACGAAGGAAGTCAGCGCGGATACCATCACCGCAAAGCGTTTTCAACTTGTCGGTGACAATGGCGAACTTCGCGCTCTCATGAAGACGGTGAGCGATAATCCAATATTGGAGTTTCTCGATAGCTCTAGTCAAGTTCGCCTGAACATCCAAATCTCGAATGACTGGCCCATTCTTAACATGATGGACAAGAATGGGAACGTTTGCATAGAGCTTGGGACGATCAACGATAAGCCGACGTTGTTTTTTACAGATAAAAACGGCAACTTACGCGTGGGGATTTCGTTGTCTCGGAGCGACGGAAGCCCGCGGATTTTGTTTCTAGACGATCAAGCAAACGTACGCTTTGGCGTTATTGCTGATACAGAGGGGGTTCCGCGGGTTATTGGGACCGATCAGTTTGGCACGAAACACAAGCTATTATGGTTTTCACAAGAAGCCAACCCGAACGAAAACGACGATAAACGGGCGAGCACTTAAGAGCGATCCTTTGTTATCAAGCTTGTAAGCGAAGCTGCTTTCGGGCAACTGATTTGTGGTTGTCACAGCTAAATTGATCAGTCGAGGAGGTTGGCACTTGGCTGCGCATCACTCGCCGCCCAGGGGTGCATATTCTGTCGACGTCCAGAATACAAGCTTAAGCTAGTACGGGTAAAGGAGCTGACAAGAACAGTCCGTAACCGAACTCGCCCTGAAGCAGTACTGGGAGTGAGTCATACCATTGACGATCTTCCATATCTAATGGAGGAAACGAGATGGCGAGCCGTCAGCTTAAATCCCACAGAACCTGATCGCAGGTTCTTCCCATACCGGATCGTCCTTTTACTGGGATAGCGAATCGGACACTCCAGGGATCGAAGCCGGATTTCCCCTTGCCCGTCCAAGCCCCGGACGGAGCGCCTAACGTGCTCTTAGTACTCATCGATGATGCCGGCTTCGGAAATCCCTCCACATTTGGAGGTCCCATCGCGACCCCAACGCTCAAAAAGCTTGCGCAAGAAGGATTGAAATACAATCAGTTCCACGTGACCGCTCTTTGCTCGCCATCGCGCGCAGCCTTGCTTTCGGGGCGCAACCATCACGCCGTAGGATTCGGCTCTATCGCTGAATTGTCGGGCGGTTGGCCCGGCTACAATGCCACGTGGCCGAAGAGTGCCGCCTCAATGGCTGAGATCTTGCGCAACAATGGCTATAACACTGCTGCATTTGGGAAGTGGCATCTCACCCCAAGTGATGCGCAAGGCCCAGCAGGTCCGTTCCGCCGTTGGCCCAGCGGAATCGGATTCGATTATTATTGGGGTTTTCTGCCCGGAGATTCTAGCCAATACGACACGGTATTAGTTGAGAACAATACGGTACTCGGACCATCCGAAGATGAAAACTTTTATTTTCCCGACGCAATGGCCGACAAGGCCATAGAATGGGTTCGGGGACAAAAGTCGCAGAGTCCGAATAAGCCGTTCTTTATTTACTTTGCGACTGGGAGTAGCCATGCCCCTCATCACGTCAGCACTGAGTGGGCTGATAAGTACAAGGACAAGTTCGACGGCGGTTGGGACGCGCTCCGTAAGCAGACGTTTGAGCGACAAAAACAACTGGGCGTCATTCCCGCGAATGCAGAATTGACGCCGCGCGCTGACGCGTTCCCCGCGTGGGATTCCCTATCCGCGGATGAAAAGAAGCTCTATGCGCGTCAAATGGAAGTTTACGCGGGATACCAAGAAAATGCAGACTACAACGTTGGTCGCCTCGTTCAGGAGATTGAGGACATCGGCATCGCCAATAACACGGTGATCTTCTACATTTTCGGCGACAACGGCTCAAGCATGGAAGGCACTCTTACTGGGTCTTTTAACGAACTGACGATGCAAAATGGCATTCTAGCAGACGTCCGCGGACAACTACGAAACGAATCTGAACATGCCTGTCACGCAGGAGGTCGTGGGTTCGAGTCCCATCAGCGTCGCCACTAAGAAGCCCGTGAACGTAGTCACCATCACGGGCTTCTTAGCATCTATCGAAGCTCTAATTATGTAGTACTATATATAGTATTGTCCATTGCGGGGAAATGTGATAGTATAGCAGCGTGGAGAAGCGCCTCCAGCGGCTATATGATCAAGTAGCAAGGAATCGGAAGAATTGCCGCTACGAGGATCTCGAGCGGTTGCTCCTCGCGGCTGGGTTCACCTTACGAAAGACGAGTGGATCGCACATGGTATTCAAACGTGGTTCAGACATCTTGAGCGTCCCAAAACGGCGGCCGGTGAAAGAGCACTATGTTGATGAGGCGCTCGCCATCATTTCGAAGATCTAAGTCGCAATCTATTGTATCAGAAGTGGAGAAGGCAACATGGCAACTGTAGTCACAAAGCGGAATAAGTTGAGGGAGTACCTCTCGAAGCCTTACGCTCGCGAATTGATCAAAAATGAAGATGGAACTTGGTATGCGCGAGTTGTGGAGCTTAAGGGCTGCATGACCGAAGGTGATACAGAGGAAGAGGCCTTGGAGGCTCTCGACGATGCGATGAAGGGTTGGCTGGAAGTCGCGATCGAGGATAAAGAGCCTATTCCTGAACCTTTAGAATCACGGTCCTTCAGCGGCAAATTTGTGGTTCGAGTTCCTCGCACGATGCATCGGGATCTAGCAAAGCGCGCTGAAATTGAGGGAGTCAGCCTAAATCAGTTTGTCCTGACTGCTCTAGCCAAAGAGGTCAGAGGCGGCAAGGATTAGCACGCTGTGAAGACCCCGGCGTTTTGGCGGGGATTCCTAGAAGCCAACCCGGTCGCCTCGTGGCTGATTTGCCACCCGCTGCAGCATCGCAGGCGACGGCAAGCGGACGTTGCGTACCAAATGCATCGCCCGCAAGAGCTTTATCTGAATCCAAGTCAGATCGAATTCGAACCAACGCAAGCCGTGGCGTGCCGAGAATGGGAAGGCGTGGTGATTGTTGTGCCAGCCTTCTCCCCATGTTAGCAACGCCACCCACCAGCAGTTTGTCGAGAGGTCGCCAGTCCTGTACGTTCGGTAACCAAACTTGTGCGCCGCGCTATTGACAAACCACGTCATGTGATACACAAACACAAGTCGAACGAAAACTCCCCAAATGAGCCAGGACATACCGCCGAGAGCAAAGAGAATCGCGGCCAACACAATCTGCAGCATGAAGCTGCGATGATGGAGGAAGCGGTAGAAGGGCTGAGACCAAAGGTCCGGCGCTTGGCGCCTTTGTTCTTGATCGCTGGGACGGTTCTTGTTCGGCATGTACAACCAGTCAATATGCGTCCACCACATACCGCGGTGCGCGTCATGAGGATCATTTTCTTCATCTGAATGTGCGTGATGCAATCGGTGCGTTGCGACCCACTCAATTGGGTCGCCCTGCAGGGCAAGCGTACCGCAGGCAGCGGCAAAGTATTCAAGTGGCTTCCAAAATACGAGACTGCGATGGGTGAGCGCACGGTGAAAGCAGAGCGCGATGCCAAATGCACCGGTCAGCCACCACAGGGCGAGCGCAAGTGCGAGCCCGCTCCACGAGAAGAAGCCGGAGAAAAATCCAAGCAGCGCACCAACGTGAATTGCTAAGAGGCCAAAATTCACCGGAAAATTGTATTTCTTCCGCTGCATGGGTCGCGATTTCTGTAGCGCGCGGCGAGTTACCGCTTGACAACTACGAATAGCCGCCAGGTTGGTATCGACGCACGCAGGAGGCCGTGGGTTCGAGTCCCATCAGCGTGCCAGTTAAAAGCGCATGAAATAAGACTCATGGGGCTTGCTAGTACGATAGGTTCTACCCCGGTGTAGCCCTCAAGCATAGGTCGCCGGAATGGGGTGGCGAACACTCGACTCAATAATGGCGCGGCAGATAAAGGCTCGCTCCAGGCACCCGAGCGTAGCTCTTCCGCCTACTGGCACGGTGACCTTCTTGTTTTCGGACATAGAAGGTTCTACTCAACGATGGGATGCGCACAGCTCCCAAATGCAAACCGCCGTCGCACGCCATGAACAGCTCCTGATGGAATCGTTTGCACGACACGGCGGATTCGTCTTTAAGACACTCGGCGACGCGCTCTGCGTTGCATTTCCTACCGCGCCTCAGGCGGTGCGCGCAGCGGTTGAAGCTCAGCGAGCACTGGCAGCTGAAGACTTCTCCCAAATCGGCGGATTGCGCGTGCGAATGGGATTGCATACTGGACATGCTGAGGAACGAAATGCGGACTACTTTGGCCCGGCCGTGAACCGTGTGGCGAGGATCATGGATATCGGTCACGGCGGGCAAGTGATCATGTCTGACATCACGCATGAGCTGGCCCATTCAGACCTGCCCACCGACGTTACGCTTGTGGATCTGGGATTGCACCGCCTCAAGGACCTCGCGGAGCCAGAGCACGTTTGGCAACTCAAGATCGATACGCTGCCCGGAAAGTTTCCCCCGCTACGGTCACTCGAAGCGGTTGAGCCTGGTAAGATTTTTCGGCGATCCATTATCGCCCGGCTTAATTCAACACAACCTAGAATTGTGGCAATAGTTGCACCGGCAGGGTTTGGCAAATCAACCGTTGCCACCCAATTCGCGAAACAACGTGGGCGATATGCTGTCTGCGACTGCCGGGAGGTCGAGACCGCCGGACATCTGGGTCAACGAGTGCTAGAGGCGCTCAGCGAAGAATCGCCTGACCGTTCCGCCGAGCTTTCGCGGCGTCAATTACTTTTCCGAGATCAAGAAGCGTTTTCTGGCACGTACTTGCAGGTGGTTGTAGAAAGCTGGTCCATCAATCCGCAGCCGTCGGTGTTCATTTTTGAAAACGTGGAACGGATCGACGGAAATAGTGAGATAATAGAAACGCTTTGGCGGTTGCTCGCTACAACACCCGAGCATCGAACGGTTGTCATATGTTCACGGACTCCCTTGCGAGCTCGCCTTTCTCGTTTTGCGCCGCCGCACGCGATCGCAATTCTACGCTCAAATGATTTGGCGTTTGAAGAACATGAAATCGCTAGTATTTTTGAAGGCCTTGACGTCGATACCACTGCGCTTTCGGCCGTCACGTCGCAGTCACGAGGCTGGCCGGTTGCAGTTCTCTTATTTGCCCGTTTCCAGCGTGAGGGTCGCTTGCGAGAACTGCTCGATCGATCAAGCAAGCTCGCTTTTGAGGAGTTGTACGAGTATTTGGCGACGGAGGTTCTTGAGACACTGCCGACGTTGCTGACTGATGCACTCGTGGCGTGCGCTTTTATTCCCCAACCGGGCTTGCAAGACGTAGCTGCAGCCCTAGCGCAGCCGGACATTGAGGAGACGCTCCGAGGCATGGCTCGAGATCTGCCCTTTGTCAGTCTCAAGCCTGAAGGCATACTTGAGATTCATCCGCTGATTGGCGCCGTGCTGCGCGAGACGTATCAGTCTCGTCGCTTGGAATTGCTGGGACGCGTCATTCAAGCCGCAGAAGCTGCGCGAAAGTTTGTAAGAGCGGCCGCTTTGCATCTTGAGGCCGGCGCAAAGCGGAGCGCCGCCCTTGACTTAGGTGCGGACAACTTTAACTCGACCACCCAAAAATACACCATAGAATATTCGACGGTCTTAAGTCAACTCGATCCTGCCGATATCTTACGATCGCCTCTTCTCTGGTATGCGACGGTGCACGAACGACGTTTTCGCGTGGACCCCAGCGTCATACTTGAAGAGGCATCGACTTTGTATCGCTCGCTCGAGGCTAGTTCTACACCAGTTGGGCGTATCGCTGTTGCGGTCTTTTACTCACTCTTCCTTAGCGACGTAGGTAGGCATGCTGAGGGCGAGAGTGTATTGCGGAACCTCTCGGAGGAGCTCGCGATACCCGAGGTGCTGACGGACAACTTTCACGGATCCGTGGTTCATATTCGTGCGGCCATTCTGGCTCGTATGGGCAAACTGGTCGAATCGCAGGCGCAGTTCGCTCGAGCTGCCCCGGTTATTGCAGACAAGCCTCTGTCGATGGCGGTCGCGGGAATGAACCGCGCTGCCAGCGTGGAGCGCATTCTAGGGAATCTTGAGCAAGAACGCCGCCTGCTGGAAGAATCCGTTGAGTTGGCGCGCCAAACGAACATTCCAACTCTCGTTGCCAGAGGGCTCGCTGAAGGCGTCTTCCAGTCGTGGTTTAGCGGGGATGAAACGCGCTTTCAGTCCTTGCTGCTTGAGTTCGAGGATCTAGTCGGACGCGAAGGCATTCCAGGATTTCAAGACCTCATTTCC
>JAFANK010000323.1 GCA_019232725.1 Vulcanimicrobiota bacterium
TGAATCGTTTGATTGGGAGCGGCCGGCTCACGATGCAAAGCGAGGAAAGCCAGCTGGCAGTCCATCTGCTCGACCCGCGAAGTAATGAGTCGGTGCTCGACGTGTGCGCAGGCCGCGGCGTCAAGACTGGTGCCATCGCGCAACGCCGGCCAGCCGTGCTGTATGCGCTTGATGATGATGCGTCGAAGCTGGCCGCCCTCGCACATGAGATCGTACGTTTGAATATCGGTTCGCTCGAAACCGTGCAAGCCGACGCAACCCGCACGTATCCGAGCGAGGTGCCGGCGGCGTTCGATGCGGTGCTCATCGATGCGCCATGCAGCGGCATCGGCACGATCGGGCGGCGCGCGGATCTCCGCTGGGCGAAGTCCGAGAACGATCCGGCACGTCTGGCGCGCACGCAGGCCGCCATCCTGGAGCACGCGGCGATGACGGTGCGGCCAGGAGGCCGTCTGCTCTACGTGACCTGTTCAACCGACGAACGCGAGGACGAAGACATCGTGAACGAGTTTCTCCGCACTCACGGCGATTTTGCGCCGGTCCCGCTTGCGTGGAAGGCGCCGGCCGGGACGGACCTCCGCTTCGGAGCATACGGGCTCACGATTCCTGGGATCGACGGCGCCGACGGCTTTTTCTATGCCAAGCTCGAACGGACGCCTCGTTAGGACACATGGATCCGCTTGCCATCCGCTGGATCTCGCTCGCCCTCGTCTTCGCTCTTGCGGCGCTGGCTGTGTGGGCACTTGCTGATGCGGCGCGCGAGCCGAGGGTTCAGCAGTCCGAGCCCGACGATGAGCGTCCGCTTGCGGTCGTCATCTATCGGCCGGGTCAGTCGACGCAGACCGTACAGGTCGATGAGAATGTAGTGATCGGCCGCGGCAGGGGATGTCATATCGTCTTCGATGACGCGACCGTGAGCAAGGAGCACGCGCGCCTGCGCGTGGACGGACGGTCCATGTCGATCGAGGATCTGCGTTCGACCAATGGGACTTTGGTCAACGGGAAAGCGATTGACGGCCCAACCCCTTTGCGGCGCGGGGACAGGATAGCTATCGGACCCAATGTAATTGTCTTCGCCGGCGAGTCTCGAACAAGCGAAAGCTGAAGATGGAAGTCGCGGTCACCACAGACGTCGGCTCCGCCCAGCGGCACAATGATGACGCTTGGTGTGCTGAGCAATTGCACCGGAACGTCACGCTTCTTGCAGTGGCTGATGGATTCGGACGCCCCGGCGGCGCCTCGTCGTCAAGCATCGCGCTCGACGTCATACGCGAATCGATCCGTCGTGATCTCCGCAAGGTCGCACCGCCGCGCAGTCTGACCGGCGCTGATCTTCGCGATATCTTGATCACCGCGTTCGCCGAGGCGAACACGCAACTGCTCGAGCGCAGCGGCGGCAGTGACGATCACGTCGCTGCTGCTTCTACGTGTACCGCAGTGCTCATCGTCAGCAACCAGGCGTTCATCGCGCACATCGGCGATTCGCGAGCGTACTTGTTCCGCCGCGGCGAGCTTGTCCAACTGACGAGCGACGAATCGATCGTGCCGGATCTCGTGACGAGTAGCGGTAGCTCGCGCGTCGGCCGCTACCGACACGTGCACCCGCTGTTGACCCGCGTGCTCGGTGTGGAATCCGCTTCGGTCGCTCCCAAGGTGACCCACTATGCGCTCCACACGCATGACGGGGTGATGTTCTGCACGGATGGTGCCTTCCGCGCGCTGCCGCTCTCCGATCTGCAAACCGCACTCCAGCACAAAGAACAGCGGGCCGAATGGGTCACCGACCGGATCGTGACGCTGGCACGCGCGGCCGGGAGCGTCGACAACGCGACGGTCATGCTGGCCCGGGATGCGACCGAACACGGGGCTGCCGAGCCGTCGGTGGCTGCGCCCGCGCGGCCGCGCTCCTGGTTGCCTGCGCTCGTCGCGATGGTGGGTGCGGCGCTGCTCGTCATGTCGATGATGTGGTCGGCCGACACCCGTTTGTACCTCGCGACCGACAGCAAGGGTCTCGTGACGCTGTACTCCGGATCGCCGGCGAGCGTGCTCGGTTTCTCGATGCACGTGCCGCGCACGACCTACGGCATCCATGCGCGCGATTTGCCATCGCTCGTGCGCGGGGAGCTGCAAAACGGCGTAGCCGTCGCATCGCCGGCCGCGGCTGCTGCGCTTCTCACGCAGTGGCAAGCGACGCCCCGGCACTAGCAGCACCGCAAGCGGCGGCGCGCCGCGTTCCTTTCTTGCTCTTGGTCGTGCTTGGCGCAGCCACGCTGTTCTTGGCGGTGTTGTTACCGTTGGATGGGCCGCTGTCGTGGTGGTGGCTGCTGCCTGTGGCAGGAGTCTTGTTCATCGCCTGGGCGCTCTCGATTCCCGACGCCGCGAGCGCGGATCCCGTGCTTATCCCGATCGTCGTCGCCTTGTGCACCGTCGGCGTGCTGACCATCGGCCGGCTGGACGCGGGCCTGGGTGGACATCAGGTTGCCTCGCTGCTGTTCGGACTGGCCATCGTGATCCTGGCCCAGCGCGTGCTCGCCCGGTACCGTCGCTTGGAGAGCGTCACTTATCTGTGGGTCATCTTGTCGCTCGTGCTGTTCGTGTTGCTGCGCTTCTACGGCGTCGAGGTCAACGGTGCACGCTTGTGGTTCAAGCTGGGCGCGTTCACGGCGCAGCCGGTGGAGATCATCAAACTCTTCATGGTGTTCTTCATGGCAGCGTATCTAACGAAGAACGGCGCGGCATTAGCAGCGCTGCGGCCGTTTGAGTTCTTCGTCCGCCCGCGACTGGTGTTGCCACTGTTGCTCGTTTGGGGCGTGTCGATCGCGAGTTTGGCGTTGCAGCACGACTTCGGCATGGTCGGGTTGTTCCTCGGGATCTTTCTCGTGATGTTGTACGTGGCGTCGCGGCGGTTGGATCTCGTGATCGTGTCGGCGCTCGTGTTCTTGCTCGGCGCGTGGCTAGTGGCGCAGAATTTTCCGTACGTGCACGCGCGCATCGCGATCTGGCTCGATCCATGGAGCGATCCTTTGGGACGCGGGTATCAAGCAGAGCAAGCCTATTTCTCGTTAGCGGCGGGCAATTTGCTCGGGACCGGGTATCACTTGGGCCAACCAGGTTTTATCCCGGACGCAGCGACCGACTACCCGTTTGCCGCGATCGCCGAAGAGTTCGGACTGATCGGCGGCTTCGCCGTGCTTGCGCTGTATGCGGCGCTCGTGATGCGCGGGTTGCGCATCGCGTTCATGGCAAGCGACCGCTTCACCGCGTTGCTCGCCACGGGATTTGCTGCGACACTCGGCATCCAAGTGGCCATCATCATCGGCGGCGTTGTCGGCCTTTTTCCGCTGACTGGTATCACGTTGCCGTTCATCTCGTATGGCGGGTCCAGCCTCGTTGCAAACCTGGTGATGGTTAACTTCCTCTTATTGTTCAGCGCTCGGGAACAGGCTGGGTAAGGCCGCGGGTCGAAACAGCCGAATCCTACTAAAGAGCACTTCGCGGGGGACTCTTCGATTTGACTCGTGCGCAGGTCCAGGCGACTCAAGCGTGGGTGGCCGTGCGAGCTTCACGCATCGCATGGTTGGCACTTGCGCTGTTCGTCGCGTGCGGCGCGCTCGGTCCGGCGTCCAGCCATGCTGCCGGCTCGCCGCCACGCACGCCGTTCCGTGTGGCTGCTGATTCCATTTTACAATACGTGCAGTCGCAACAACTGCCTAATGGTCGCATCCGCATTCTGCTGCAATTCTCGGGGCCCGTGCAAGGGCGTTCGCTCACCGTCGGCGCCAACGCGAATTATGTCGTTCAGTTCTCGGGCGCCGTGCTCGCGCCGACCGTGCCGAACATCATTCCTGTGAATCTCCCGCCGGTGCAGACGGTGAGCGTCACGCAACAAGGCAATGCGCTGACGGTCACGTTGTCGATGACCCAACCCGCGCAGCCGAAGTTGCTGAACGCGCCGGGGTACCTTTCGATTTTGGAAGTGCCGGGCGGCGGTGCGCCGGCACAACAAAACACGTATCAGCCGCAGCAACAGGCAGCGCCGCAGCCAGGTGGCGCGTCGCAGACACAGATCATCCGTCTGCATTACGCCGATGTCTCCGAGGTCGTCGGCATTCTGACCGGCAACGGGAGCATTGCGCCCGGTAACCAGTTCAACCCGCAGCCGACGAACATCGGCTCACAGAACGTCGGCACGACCTTCGGCGGCATCAACACGGGGCAGAACACGCAACCGTTCCAGCAATTCTCGCAATATCAGCAGGGCGTGCCGTCGGAACAGCAAGCACTGGGTCAGAGGATCACGGACAACATCGCGGTGGATCGCCGGCTCAACGCGATCATCCTGACGGGAACGCCGGATCAGATCGCGCAGGCGCAGGATCTCATCGCCAAGATCGACGTGCCGGTGCAGAGCGTGTTGCTCGACACGCAAGTGCTCGAAGTGAATGACACGGGAGCGCGCTCGATCGGGTTGCCCTTCAATCAGAGTGAGACGAGTCCGATCTCACATATCTTCAACACGCAGGCCCAGATACTCAACAATATCCCCTCGCAGGCGGTGGCCGGTGCGCTCGCCATCCAAAGCGATATCTGGGCGCTCGTGAGTGAAGGCAAAGCGAAGGTTTTGGCGTCCCCGAAGATCCTCACGCAGGATGGTTTGTCGGCATCTATTCTGACCGGCGACTCGCTGCCGATCCGCGTGACCACCCCGGTCGGTGTCGGCGGTGTCGGCGCCGTGTCGAGCCAGGTCGAGTACATCAACGTCGGCGTGAACTTGCAGATCCTGCCACGCGTGACGGGCAATGGTGGCGTGGATGCTGATGTGTATTCGCAGGTTTCGTCGGTCACCGGGTTCGACTCGAGCGGCGACCCGCAGATCTCGACGCGTCAAGCGCAGACGAAGGTGAACCTGTTGGAAGGGCAGACGCTGGTCATCGGCGGTTTGCTCCAACAGCGCGACATCCGCAATTTGCAGAAGGTGTGGCTGCTCGGCGATATCCCGATCGTCGGCTATCTGTTCCGGTTCTATACTGAGACCAAGCAGAACACCAATTTGGTCATCACGGTCACCCCGCACATCGTGCCTGCGCCCACCGGCGCGCTGGGAGCACCACCGGCCAGCGCGACGCCCGCACCGCAGATGGGGCCGGGCTCGTCGCCAGGGTCTGCGCCTGGTCAAGGGCAGACGCAAGGTCCGGGGCAAGCGCCGCGATTGCAGTAGGCGAGGCGAACCAACGCCCTCGTCTCATCGTTGTATCACTGGGTAAGAATTGACCGCTTGTCGAATGAGGGACTCATCATGCGCCGATATCTAGCCGTGCTGGCAGCCGCCGCCGGGATAGCCGCTGCGGGCTGCAACGACCACACGCTCACGCTGGATCTCACGCCCAATCCGCTGGTCGTGGGTCTGGTCGACACCAAAGCGACCGTGCACGCGCACGCCGTGGCCAAGGGATTTGGCACAGTGCCCATCACCTCGCTGCAGTTCGCGGTGTACAACAGCGCCGATTCGATGCTCGCAAGTCAGACAGAAGAAGTGGATAAGAGCATTCCGGCTGCTCCCTTCGGTGTCACGATCGACAAGGATTTCACGTTCCCGATCAACGGCGCGATCGTGGCGATGTCGGGCATGAAGTATGTCATGGTGCGCGTGTTAGGACCGACGGGGGATGTTGTCGCCGCCCGCAGGCTGGATATCGTCGTGCACGCGCTGAAGGATCTGCCGGTTCCTCCTGTGCTCCAGCCCGCGCCCGCCCCAAGCAAATAGCGTAAATCTAGAGTCAGCCAATTGATGTGGGGTCGGCACTTCAGTGCCGACCAAACGCAAGATAAGGGCCAACCGGTCCGTTGCGCGAACGCAACGCCCAGATGGCACGCCAAAGGCGCCGCAGTACCGCGGCTCGTTCCGGCCCGCCCCGATTTCCCATTGCTGCGCTCCTAGCGTTGCTCGCGGCTGTCGCTGTCGTCGTGGGCATCGTTATCGTGCTCAAGCATCAGATAGCGGGGTATTTCACGGGCGGCGTTGGGCGCAGGCACGCTGCCGTCGCGTCGGCGGCCCCATTGCCGGTAGCATCCGGTGTGGAGTCTACGCCGCCGGGTGTGCCGCTCGGGCCGGCGGCGTCGCCTGAAGTGACGCCTGTGCCCACAGGACCGCAAGTGGCCGTCATCATCGATGACTGCGGTAACAGCGAAGAGCGGTGCAAGGCGTTCTTGCAGCTGCCGATCCCGATCACGCTGTCGATACTGCCGATGACGCCACATGGCAAACGGACCGAAGCCGAGGCGCTTGATGCCGGCAAGTCGGTCATGTTGCATTTGCCGATGGAGCCGGACTCTGCGCAGGCCAACCCCGGCCCTGGTGCGATCACGACCGAGATGAACGATGACGCGGTGCGTGCCCAAGTCGAGGCGGATATCGATTCGGTGGCAGGCGTTCCTGGCGCGAACAATCACATGGGCAGCAAGGCGACGAGCGATCCACGCGTGATGCGTGATGTGCTTGATGTATTGCACGAACGGCACATGTTCTTCATCGATTCGGTGACCAGCGGACAGACGGTGGGCGAAAGTTTGGCTCGTGACCTGGGAGTACCCACGGCGGAGCGCGACGTTTTCTTGGACAATAAGAAGGATGTGAACTATATTTTAGGCCAGCTTAAAGAGGTTGTAGTTGTGGCCAAACGCAGAGGCACAGCCATAGCGATCGGTCATCCGAATCCGACCACGGTACAAGCGCTCGCGCAGGCGATTCCCCAGATGCAGGCTGCGGGAATCACGTTTGTCAACGCATCTTCCTTAGTGCGGTAGTGTGACCTCGTGCGATAGGTTCTTAGCAACAGGGTGGCCATGTATCGCTCATATGACCCGCGCAGACTGCGCGGGTGGCTGTCCTTGGCCGCGTCATGCTGGCGCGTTTGTCCGCTCCGCCCGATACATCGCGTCTTACGCCATGCGCCAGTAACGATGCTGCGCGCGCGGTCGCCACAATGTCCGCGCGCCTTGGCGCCCGGCGCGCTGTGCTCGCCGCAAAAAAGGTCAGCGGTCCTGCGCTCGAGCGGGTGCTGGGTGGCCTACGGCGTCTGCGCAACCCGCGGCTGGCTGCCTACCATGTTGACGGCGGCGTGCTCCTGTCGGAACCGTTTTCCTTACGGCCGAGCGTCGTCGAGCGCGCGCCTCTTGATGCTGCCCGTCATTTTGTCGCTGCGCTCGTGCGTCGCGCCGCCCCGCGAGCTCTCGTCGAGGCGCTTGCGCCCTTCGGGCTAGCAGCGCTGCAAAGAGCAGTCGACGCGAGAATCCGAATCGCCATGGTGCCGGCAGGCCGAGCCTTTTCGCAGTGCTCGCGCAGTGTGGCGTCGCTCGTGCCCGACATCGATCATTGGGCCGCGCCGCCGGCTGGGCTCTTCGTGCTGGAAGAGCGGCTCGTGCTACTGCGCAATAGCGCGCTACGGATGGCGGCAGCGCACGAGTTCGCTCACGCGCTTGACGCAATCTTGGCGGCACGGCCTCGATCGTATTACTCATTTGAAGATGCGAAGATCCGCAAGGCGTTTGCGAGCGCGAATGGATTTGTCAACGAATATGCGGCAAGTGGGCTTGACGAGTACTTCGCGGAGTGCGTGCGCGCCTACGTCGAGGTCAACGACGACCGGTCGCAGTGGTTGCCCCTCACGCGCCACGATCTCGCCGTGTGCGACCCCTCGATGTTTGCGATCGTCGAAGAGGTGTTCACCCGCATCGTTGCTGCTTAAGCATCCTGCTTATCACCGCTGAAAGAACTATGACGGCCGAGACAGCGCACGATAGACGGTCTCGATGTTACGAAGATGTTCGCGCGCATTGATGTCCGGTCTGCGCAAAGGCCAATCGGCCAAGGCGTGCTGCGTGTGAGCCAGAGTGTGTCGCGCGTGAACGGATGCTGTGACCTCCTCTTCGAGCCGGACGAGATACTTGTGATCCCATGCCAAGCGTTCCTCGATTTCCGACTTGTCGGATGTGGGGTTGCCATGACCAGGCACGAGCGCATCGATGTCGAGTGTGCGGAGACGTTCGATCGTTTGCCGGTACGCGCGCACATCGTCAACAAATGGTATCTCGAAATCGCTAAGCATATCCGCCGCCCACAGAACGCGCTCGGACGCATCATAGATGACGAGTTGATCGGCACAGTGTCCAGGCGCATGAAGCAGTTGCAGGGTGCGATTCCCAAGCGGCAGCTCCATGCCGTTGTCAGCGATGATATCCACGCGCGGCGCAACGTATTGCGTTTCCCGAGGAGAGCCTTCGGCTGCAAGGCGTTCGTGCACGGTCCGTGAGACTTCAGCAGTGTCGTTCGCAAGAGACGCCGCAGCATACGGGTGCGCGATGACGGGCACGCCAGGAAGACGTTCGGGCCCGAGTATATGGTCCCAGTGGCTGTGCGTGATGATGATCCCTTTGATCGCTGTAGGCTGGCCGATATCAGTGACCAAGCGATCGATCTCATCAGGAAAAATGCCAGGGTCGACGAGATAGGCCTCGCGGCCGTGCACGAACGCACCACTGTTCATCTCGAAGAGTCGGCTTTTCAAGATTCGAAGCGATGAGCTTATGGGTTGCGACATCATTTAACGGTAGCCAGCGATATAAGGATGACCAGAAGTGCCCAGTTGATCGCGTGGCCGGTCCAACAATACGTACAGGGCTGGCGCGTGATGAACAGCAGGCTATAGGCAAGAAAAAGCGATGCGAGCGCAGCCAGAATCGACGCTACCAACGCCGCACCGAGCACCAAGGGATGTGACGGCATTACAAAGGGCGACGCAAGCAGCAGCAGCCCGTAATAGATCAGTCCGATACGCGCGTTGGGGACGCCGCCGATCCGCGCACGGGGGCTAGTCACGACGCTGGGTTCCGCAAGCTCTCCGCGCCGCGCAGCGTCGAACTTGCGCGTCATGCGTAGCGAGATGTAGATGCCGATGGCGCACAGCAACGCGACGGCGATGTCCAAGATGCTGCTGAGCAATTGTCAGCCTGGCGCCGATGCGCAGAACTCCGCGATCCGTTCGATGCCGCGCGTGAGTGCTGCAGGCTCGGCGACCCATGACAGACGCAGATATCCCTCCGCCTTGTCGCCGAAGATAGCGCCAGGAATCGTGACGACGTCGTAGCGCTCGAGCAGATGGTCGGCCGCCGCCTCTGAGTTGCTCCAGGCTTCAGGCAGCGCAGCCAGGCTGTAAAACGAGCCTTGTGGTTCGATGATGCGCAGCCCGTTACGCGAGGCAGCATCCAGCAGCACTTGGCGTTGCGCGACATACCAGGGATGGTGGGCTCGCAGACGTTGGGGATCGCGCAAAATTTCGAGCGCCACACGTTGCGCGAACTGATTGACGTTGAGCATGATCAGTGAGTGTGCGCGAGTGATTGCGTCGACCACAGCGGCAGGTCCGAAGAAGAAGCCCAGCCGCAATCCGGTGAGCGCACAGCTTTTTGACAAGCTTTGCAGACCGATCGAGTTTGGATAGTGATCGAGTAGCGACGGATACGGCTTGCCGGTGAACGTGAGCTCGCGATAGACTTCATCCACGACAACAAAGATTGGCGCGCCTTTGCGCTCGATAAGGCCACGGGCGAGACGCCGGAGCTCGCGCTCATCCATGACTGCGGCAGTCGGGTTGCCCGGCGATCCGATGATGATGAGTTTTGTGTTCGGCGTGACGGCGTTGAGCAGGGCGTCCGCATGGAGCGCAAAACCGTCATGCGCCGAAAGAGGTACAGCTCGATGCGCTACGCCTTCAAGCTCGCAGCAGCGCGCATACGAGAGATATGCGGGA
>JAFANK010000350.1 GCA_019232725.1 Vulcanimicrobiota bacterium
GCACGGTGACCAAGACCGGTGCGCAGCTGCTGCGATACGAATGGCGTCAACCCATGCGGGGTTCCGGATTGACGACGAACTTCTACCTCACGTTCCTGTTCGAACGGGGCCTGCTCGTTGCGATGGACTACGCGAAACGGGTTTGACGGGCTACTTCGCGGCCAGCAGCTCTGTGTGCCGGCGTTCGATGTCCGGATTGTCCGTGTGCTCGAGCACGAGCGCTAAGGCCGCAACCGCGCGGTCGAGCTCGCCCGCTGCTGCATAGTGATCCGCAAGCTGCAGCGCGAGGGCTGACGCGTCGTCAAAACGTTCCGTGCCCAGATAGCACTCGAGCAGCGGCGCCGCCACATCTGCTTCAAATCCGCTTTTGAGCAGCCGCTCGTAGCTTTGCGCCGCACCCGCGAAATCGCCCGCGTTGAACGCGGCATCAGCCTTACGCCGCGTGAACGCTGCCAGGCCGGGCGGCAAACTTTGCGCCGGCGGTTGTGGAGCACGCGCGGCCGGTGCTTGCGCCGCGACGCCGTTGGTAGATGCAGCCGCCGCTGGCGCTTGCTCGGGCGCAGGCGTTTCCTTGACGTCTTCCGTGTCTGCCGCAGCATCTGCTGCGTGGTGCGCTGCCGGGCCGAGCAGCATCCGCATCTCATCTTCGCTGGCAGGCTCGACGTTAGCAACATCCGCCCACGCGTTGCGGCCGATCTGCACATTGCCTGTTTTGCTGCCCCAAACGGGTTCGGGCTCTTCGACTGACTCGTGCTCGGCGAGCGACGAGGATGCTACCGGCTCCTCGACGTGCATCGCATGATCCGTCGCGTCTGGCTCGGTGTCGACCGCAGCGACGTGCGGTGCCGGCTTGACCTCCGGCAATGCCGCGAGGCGATTCTCAAGCGTTGACCAGTGACCGTCATCGAGGCCCTTGTCGTACACCGATTCGATGAGCGCGTTCAACTCGTTGCGCTGCTGCTGCATCGCCTCATCGGGCAGCGAGCCGACCCATCGCTGGATATCAGTGGCAGCCTGCGGTGAAAGCTCGATGAGCTTGTGGCAGAAGAACGCGATATCGCCGAAATGATGCGCCTGCATCAGCTCGGCGATTCCTTGGCGCAGATGATCGACTGCCTCAGCGTTGCGGTTCATGACGCCGTACAGTTCGCCCAGCCGTGCGACGAGCGCGCCATCGTCGGGGATCAGTTTTTGGCAGTAGCGGTATTCGTCGATCGCATCGGCCATATAGCCCGCGCGATATAATCCTTCGGCATTGGCCAGTCGCACGTCGGGATCGTCCGGGTTCTCGAGCGCTATTTGGCTGAGCAGCTCGAGCAGATCATCGTTGATCGTCGAGCCGCAGCGTGTCATCCGTGCGAATTGCCGTGCCATCGTCGGCCGGTCGGGCCCGAGCGGGTTGACTTCTTTGGAGCCGAAGAGGCTGCGTTTTTTCTCGCGTGCGTTGAGCACTTCTGCCAGCACGCCCACTGCGGCGTCACATCGCCCTTCGGTTGCAAGCGCATTGGTCGCCTCGACATAAAAGGGAACGGCCGCCCGAAGACCCTTCAGGGCGGCTACTTCCTGCGCTTTGGCGAGTTTGCTAGAAGCGGTTGTCACGTCCGCCTCGTCCATCTCGTGTCAGGACGGGGTTGGGTTCGGGCACTTCGATCTTCGACAGCTGCTCTTTGAGCGCCACGATGCGATCGCCGACATCGCGGTAATCTGGCGCGCCTGCCTGGATCTCTTCAAACGACCACAGCGCCAAGTTGAGCGACTCCTGATCGCCACGGCTTTCATAGAGATCCGCAAGGTTGTAGAGCACGTCGCGATACTGTCCGTCGGGTTGCCCCGGTATCTCGAGCGCCTTCGAGAAGTGCTGGGCCGCTTCGTCCGCGCGGCCCAAGCCGCGCAGGCACAACCCGATGCCGTTCTCGCGAAGCACGCCGTACTCGGGCTCAGAGAGGGCGTCGAACATCGGCATCGCTTCTTTGAACCGCTTGAGATCGACATACGCCAACGCTAGGCAGTAGCGCACGGTTGCGCTGTTATTGCCGGCGCTTGCAAGCTTCTCACACGCCTTGGCCGCAGCTGCCGCATTGCCGTTCTCACGCAAGCGTTCTGCCGCATCGATGATCCGCGCATCCGGATCTGCGGAACCGTTCGCGCCCTCGCGCGCGGCGCGCACGGCTTCGTCCAGCCGGCCAGCCACGACGAGCGCATCGATATCCACTTTCGCGTCGGCCTTGCCCTTCGGCGCCGGTGCAGGCGCGGGCGCGGGTGCTTGGCGTGCTTGCACGGGCGGCGGCGTCTTTGCTGGTGCCACGGGCGCCGGCGCGGCGCCGTTACCGCTGCCCGCGGTTCCCATCTGGGATTGCGCGGCTTGCAGCTGCGCGTCGCGCGCGGACTTCTTCTGATCGATTTGTCCGACCGCCGCCGCAGCCTGCGCGCGCTTGGCCTCGATCGCTGGTGCGAGCTTGGTGAGATCGTTGCGGGCGGCATCGACCTGCGCCTTGACTTGCTGCAGCGAGCCGAGCGCCGTCTTGAGTTCGGCCACGGTCGCCGCCGCCGCGGTCGCATCGCCCTTCGCCGATTTGGCTTCTGCGAGCACGCCTTTGAGCTGCTCTTGCGCTTCGTCTGCTTGCGCTCTGGCTGCGGTGATGCGGGTCATGAGCTCCGTTGCCGTCTTCTCGACAGCAGCCGCGTTTGCGGTCGCCTCGGCCACACGTTTTTGCGCGGCGTCCACGCTGGCGGTCGCGTTGCTGATGATGGTGGCGACGCCCGTCGACTTGGCTTGCACTTCGGCGATGAACTGCGGCAGCGCAGCGAGCTTCTCCAGATCAGCTCGCTGTGACTCAAGCTTGGCACGCAGCTCCTCGAGCGCTTTGTCTTCGGCGGCTTTGGCCTGCGTCACCGCGTCGAGTTGCGATTTCAGATCGGCGATGCTCGATTCCACCGAACCCTTTTGCGTGTTCAGCGATTCGAGTGCGGCTTGCGCGGCTTTGATGTCGCGCTCGATCGCCACCCGTTTCTTGCTGGCCTCGGCGACCTCGGCCATGATCGCGGCAAGCCGGGAAGTCACCTCGCTTTGCTTTTCGAGCAGGCTTACTTCTGCTGGTAGATCGGTATCCATATCGCTCCCCGTGTCGGCGCTCGCCGCAGTTGGTGATGGAGGTGGGTTTGTTTGGGCCCTGGCGACTGCCGGGGCTGGTGCCGGCGCAGGCTCGCGCGCCGGCGTCGGAATCCTTGGTGGCGCAGGTGGCGGCGTCGGCGCTATCTTCGGTGCAGCAACGGGCGCCGCTGGCCGTGGTGCTGCAGGCGCGGTCGCCGGGCGCACAGGCGGCGGCGCGACAGCGCGCTGCTCAGCCGGTTTGGACGGCGCTTGTGGTGTGGGCCGGGAAGGCTGTGCGGCTTGCGGCGCAGGCTCTGCAGCCTTGGCGCCATCTGGGTCTGCCTTGGCCACTTCGGTCTGCAAGCGGCGCGCTTCCCAGTTGTCGTCTTCGATCTGCAACGCATTGTCGACCAGCCGTCGCGCTTCCTTATATTGCATGGACTGCATCGCGGCGCGGGCGCCTTGGAGGTAGAAGCCGAGCGCGTCTCCCAGCAAGCCTTTCTTGCGATACAGATCAGCCAGCCGTGACAGTGTCGGCACGTGGTGACGATCACGTTCGGCGATCTTCTTATACGCTGCAACCGCTTGGTCGACTTGGCCATCGCCTTCATACAGCACCGCAGCTTCGTACAGCGCTGGCAGATGACGCAGGTTCGACTTGCGTAACACCTCGACGAATTTCTCGAGCGCTTGATCTTTGCGCCCTTCGGCGAGGTCGACGCGTCCGAGTTCGTACAGCGCGTCGTATCCTTTTTGGTCGAGCGTGTGCGCGGCTGCGAACGCAGAGCGCGCCATGGGCAGGTCGCCTGCATCGAGCGCCTTGCGGCCGGCGTCAAGATAGATGGCGATCGCGTCTG
>JAFANK010000104.1 GCA_019232725.1 Vulcanimicrobiota bacterium
ATAAGCATCCTCGTGGTAGCCGGCAAATCGTGGAATGTGCATCTTGCGCGTGCGGGCGACCAGCGTGCCGTCCGGCGCCACGCAAATTGCCGTGTTGAATCCCTTGCCATCAGCTGATCGCTCGTACAGCGATGCGTGAACAAAGGCCCCCGTTTCCCTCGTCATGCGTGTGGCGAAATTCGTCGTACGACCATCAGGTATCGATTCGGCGCACGCTGTCGCATCAGCGAACCTATCGGGCCGCGTGGCGAAATAAGGTGACAGCGTCAGCTCTTGAAGGAAGACCACACGTGCGCCCCTGCCAGCCGAAAGGCGAATGCCTTGACGCAAAATCTCCTCATGCTCGACAGCATCGGCGTGCCAAGATGTCTGCACAGCGGCGACGCGCAGCATCGCACGGGTTGAAGCCTTGCTTCGTGCGGGCGATGGAAGCGACTGCCCAATGGCAAGCGTGAACGAAGTCATTTCACGGCCGGTATTTGTTGTGTGATGCAGTGCGTGCCTCCGCCGCCGAGAGCTATCGCCCGGCTCGGCAGGCCCACGATCTCCCGCTCCGGGAACGTGCGGCGGAAAAGGGCGAGCACGGCGTCATCGTCGGGCCCGCCGGCGACCGGCACGATCAACCCGCCGTTCACGAAATAGAAGTTAGCGTTGCTCACCATGACCTTTTGACTGCCGATTTCCACCAGCGGCAGAAGGGGCAATTCCACGACCTGCAGCTGATTGCCATTCGCATCGGTCGCGGAACGCAAGACACGAAGGTTCGCCTGTAGCCGCTCGTGGTTTGGATCGCGCGGGTCGTCGCATCCTTGCGCGATGACGACGCCAGGCCGGATGAACATGCAGACTAAGTCCACATGCCCGTCGGTGTGAAGATCCTCAAGACGACCCCAACGCAGCCAGATGATCTTCTCTACGCCGAGCTGGCTGCGGAGCTCGCACTCGATCTCTTGGCGCGTCCAGCCGGGATTGCGGTTGGCGTTCAGCAGGCACTGCTCCGTCGTCACCAATGTTCCGGCACCGTCAACGGAGATCGAGCCACCCTCCAGCACAAGCTCCGACGGTTGATTGTCAATCTTCAGGTGCTCGAGCACGTGCGGGCCGACAAACCGGTCCTGCGCATGTGAAAAACGATCACCATAGCCATTAAACTGGAAGTGGATGCCAATGCGGCGGCTCTGGGCATCACAAGTGATGATAGGGCCACTGTCGCGCATCCACGAGTCGTCAATGGGGATGCTCACAATTTCAATCCCAGGTCCGCAGCGGTTTACGGCGTCACTCTCGTCGCCCGGGTTTACGACCATAAGCACGGGTTCGAAACCCAGGATGGCTCGAGCCGTTGCCGCATATTCATTTTTTGCTTGATCGAAGGCGCCGCCCCAGATCTCGCGCAATGTCGGCCACGACATTACAGTCCGTTCGTGAGCCTCCCACTCGGAAGGCATGCGCAGCTGGGTCGCCTGCATCATGGCGGAGACTGCACTGATCGCAGGGTGACAGCCGACACCGGCGTCTCCAGGGATCCCCCGAGCAGCGCAGACTCACGTGGCTGCGAGTAAAAGCTGCTTGCGTAACGACGCCGATAGTACAACATTGGAATAATGCCCACAAAAAGCAGACCCAGGACGGACAGATCTGCACGCAATCCAGCCGTTGCGAGTTGCGCACAGGCAACGATAAAAACGAACAATGCCGCGATCGCTGGCCAAACACCGCGCAACCAGAACATCAATCGGTCCTGGCGGTTCGCGGTGCGATAGTACGCGGCACAGGCGATTCCCGAGAGACCATAATATAGGGCGACGAGTATCCCGGTTGCGTTGATCGTGTCCCTAAGGATGAGGTTGACGCTTGGGCTGGTCGCCGCTATTGCGAACAACACCACCGCAACAATCGCTAGGGCGAACGTCGCGTTCCATGGCGTGAGGAAGCGGGGGTGGAGCTTGGCCAGGCGCTCATCCAGTACTCGGTCGCGGCCCATGGAGAACATCGTGCGCCCACTTTGCACGAGCGTGATTTCCAGCACGGCGATAGTGCTAAACAAGATCACGAAGAGAGCCAAAGCATTCCAAGGCCTTGGCATGACTGTGTCCACGAAAACGACGAGGACGTTTGAATTGGCTGCCGACATGGCGTCGGCCGACATTGTCAGTTGAGCACCGATCTGGCTCATAACAAAGAGCGCGAGGATGATCAACATACCCATGATGCCCGATAGACCGGGCGTTCTACGGCGGTCGACCGTCTCTTCGGTCAGGTTTGAAGAAACATCCCAGCCCCAAAGATAAAAAATGGCGACGAGCGCGCCAGCCCAGTAGCTATGCAAGCCGCTATTGTACGGCGCAAACCAGGCGGCAGACAGGTGATTGACCGGGCTTGGCATTCCCTTTGCGAGCGCAAACCCGATGAACGTAGCCAACGAGCCGATCTGGAAGATGGTGAGCGCCTTCTGCACCTCTGCCGTA
>JAFANK010000129.1 GCA_019232725.1 Vulcanimicrobiota bacterium
CGGGCTACGGCGGCGGCGCCGAGCTCGTTTGGGTTCCAGCGTCCCAGACCCAATAAGACGATCCCCGAACGGACCCGCGGATCGGTATCGCTCTTCACTTCTATACCTCGCTCTTTCGCGCCGCGGATCAGACGATCGGTGAGCTCGAGCACGTGACGCTCGATCGCGACGAATGTGGCATCCGTGTGCAAGCGCAAACTTCGCGCGAATCCTATCAGCGCTGGGTAGTTGACGGTCGCACCGTCAAAGCGACGCGCCCCGCGTGCAAGCTCCTGGCCGTAGTCGAAGAAATCCATCGGGTCGCGCACAGAGCGCCATGACAATGCTGCCGGCCGCATCTCGTCCAGCAGCTCGTTTCTGACGTAGACGACCGACAGTCCCTGTGGCGACAGCAGCCACTTCGCAACGCCGAAGTAACAAAAATCGATGTGCCAGGCACCAACGTCGAGCGGCAGTGGCCCGAAACCTTGCATGGCGTCCACGGCGAAGAGGATGCCGTGTTCTCTCGCCCACGCGCCGATCGCGGGCAAATCGTGACGGTAGCCATCGACCGAGGTGACATACGAAACGGCGACAAGGCGCGTCCGCTTTGTTCGCATCCGCTCGAGGTGTTCGACCGTGAGACGGCCACGTGCTGTGCGCACGAGCGCAATACGGACGCCGCGGTCGCGTAGAAACAGCCACGGATACGCATTGGCCCCGAATTCATTGTCGCTGAAGATGATCTCATCACCCGCGCGCCAGCGCACTCCATTTGCCGCGAGCAGCGCACCATCCGACGTCGAGCGCATGAAAGCGACGTCGTCAGGTTCCGCACCGATGGCAGCGGCCGTCTGTGCACGGATCTCTTCGAGGTGGGACTCGGCATCGAGGATGCCGGCGCATCCCTCTTCCATCTGCGCGTCGAGCACAGCAGTCACTGCATCACGCACCGGCCTTGGCAAGGGACCGACCGCCGCATGGTTGCAGTACGCCCACGCGTGCGTGATAGGAAAAAGCGCGCGGTCCAAAGGCGTTTGACCGTGCCTGTTCGTGAGGTGCAGCATTGGATGCTAACGTCCGCTATGCGACCGCGTCATGCCTGCCGTGCGGCGACCCGCGCACCCTCGCCTGCAACGGATGCGCTGCGCGCAGCGGCGCTTGACTATTGACCGGGGCTGACGAAGTCTTCGGCGATGTAGAGCCCGTTGGGCCCAACCGCCACACCGATCCCGATGGCCTTATAATCTGGCGATAGGATGTTCTCGCGGTGGCCGTCTGACGGCGGGCGCTCGGCCATCATCATCGCGTCGAGTTTGGATACTGCTTGCCAGGCCGCATCGGACTCGCTCATGCTGTCGCCGTAGAACGCGACATTCTCGCCGTACAACGCTGCGTGACCGCCGAAGGCCGCGTAGCGGTTCATGGGACTGCGACCGGTCGAATCTTCGTGTCGCATCACGCCGCTCGATTCCATATCTTGCGCCTGGTATTGCGCTGCGCGCTGTGCGATAGGATCTGCGACGAGCGGCAACAAGCCATAGGCGCGCCGATGCGCGTTGATCTGATTGATGAGCCGGGCACGGATGGCCGGTACCGGATCTTCTGCACGCGCGGGAGGCATCGGCGCCAAGAACGGCAGCACGACGGCCGCGATGATCCAGATGACGTTGAAACTCAGATTCACGAGATACGGCGTCCTTAGGTATTGGTGGCCATGCGTAGGCCCTGGTACAACTATCGTGCGAGGTTCGTGGTCTGCTGAGCGTAACCGTGGTGACCTCGCGCACACCAGCGCCACGGGGCCGCGAGAGATGCCCATTCTGCTCGCCGCGGTGGGTTTGGCGATCGCATATGACTTCTCACCCGCGTGGCGTCAGGGCTTGGACCACTGCCAGGCATTCCACTGTGGAATGATACCCCGCGAAGCGGTGTAATACGCGAGTTGGTCGCTCACGACGCCGACGCGCTCCCGGAAATACATCGGCAGCGTCGGGAGTGAGGTCATACGGCGTTGCTGGATCGCCGCGTACAGCGTTTTGCGTTGCGCTACGTCGGTCATCGCAAGCGCCTGGCGTTCCAACCGGTCGATCGTCGGGTCGCAGTAGCGCGTATCGTTGTCGCCGCGAGGTGAGAACTGGTCGCAACCGTCTTGATCGAGGGCCGATGGATCGTAGTTGACGCTGAAAGTGTAGAACGCAAGGTTGTAGTTACCGGTTCGGATGGGACCGTCATTGTCGAAGATGATACCGTAGGGATAGGCTTTGATGGTGAGGGAAAAACCTATTTGGCGCAGATATGCTTGCACCATCGCATCGAGCCGAGCCCCGGGTTGGTCGCCGGCGATGCTCGCCAGTACCGCGGTTAGCTGCCGCCCATCTTTGATCAGAATTCCATCCGGTCCCGGGCGCCAGCCGTCCTCTGCAAGTTCTGTTCGCGCTCGCTCTTGATCGAATGGATAGCGGGGAACGTTTGGGGTGTATGCCCACGACCACGACGGGATCATCTCATCTGCAACCACCCCGGCGTCGTGCATCACGTCGTGCAAGATAGCGCCACGATCGATGGCGTATGCCAGGGCATGGCGCACATGGACATCGTCGAAGGGGAAGCGCTGGGTGTTCATGACGGCGACCCCTAAACGCAAGCTTTGCGAACGCAGCACGCGCATACCGGTGAGGGTCGAATATTCCGGCAATCTTCCCGGCCCGGCATCGAAGTTCGCATCGACTTCGTGCGTTTGAAAGCTCACCAGTTCCGTCGCCGTCGACGGTTGTGCCTGGAAAATAATTTCTTTGAGCTTTGGTGTGCCGCGCCAGTAGTGCGGATTTGCGACGAACACCATGCGCCCGCTGCGCTCCCACGATTGCAAGACAAACGGCCCCGTCCCGATCGGGTGTGATGAGAACGGCGACGTGTTCAGCTCGCGCTGATTTGCGATGATGTGCGCCGGCATCACCGCCACTGGATTTTCTTGAATGCCTGCAAAAAAGCGCGTTGGCAACGGCGCGTAACGATGCTTCAGATGCACGACGGCGGTATAGGGATCAGGGGCGTCGATACGTTCCACGACCTCGTACGCCTCGCGGCTGATCGTGTTGTTGAGCGGGTTCATCTCCTGGCGCCATGACGCGACGATGTCGGCAGCGCCAAACGGCGCGCCGTCGGACCACTGCACCCCATGGCGTAAGTGGTAGGTGACCGTCAACCCGTCGTTGCTGATGTCACCATTTGCGGTGCTTGGCACGCGCTCGCACAGAACGGGCATGAGGTTGCCTTGGTCGTCGAGTTGCACGAGGTACTCGAGGGTAAACGCGGAGAGCTGATAGGCGATGTCGGCCCCACTGAGCATCGGATTGAGCGTTGAGGGATCGGAGATGTCGGAAATGCGCAGGATACCGGGCAGACTCGACGGCTGAGCGCCATTGCCGACCGAGGTCGAGACTTTCGTGCAGCCGGAACCGGCGAGCAAGACAATCGCGCACAACGCAACGCTCACCCATTTTGCGCGACGACCGCCGGAATTGCTCATGTGCGCGACTTCTGCGCGGGAGCTACGGGCCCCCGCGGCAAAGCCAAGGGGCCGCCGCCGTTGGAGGTTGTCTCATTTGATCGACTTCGAGCTCAGCGATGAGCAGCGCGATCTCGTCGCGCACGTCCGCAGATATCTCGCCAAGGAGATCCTGCCGGACGTGCAGCGCTGCGATAGCGCGAGCACGCCGCTGCCCGAAGCGTTCGCGAAGTTGGCCGAGCTCGGCGTCGTCGGCCTGCCGTTCCCGCAAGCATATGGCGGCGCCGGCCTCGATTATGTCACGCTTGGCCTTATCTGCGAAGAGCTGGAATACTGTGACACATCGTTACGCACGATGATGTCGGTGCACATCGGCCTCGCTGGCTGCGGCATTTACCAGTGGGGCACGCAAGAGCAAAAGCAGCGTTTCTTGCGCCCGCTGGCAGCGGGGGAGAAACTTGGTGCGTTCGGGCTCACGGAACCCGATGCCGGCTCAGACGCCGGCGCGATCCGCTCGACGGCGCGCCGCGACGGTGACGCGTACGTCCTCAACGGGTCGAAACTGTGGATCTCGTGCGCCACGCAAGCCGACACATTTTTGATGTTTGCAAAAACCGACCCGGCCGCGGGCAAGCGCGGCATCAGCGCCTTCGTCATCGAGCGCCAGGATGCAGGATCCGCCTTGCACACGTTTGCGATCAAGGATAAATATGGCGTGCGCGCCGGCGACACGGGTGGACTCTCGTTTTCGGACCTGCGCGTGCCCGTCGCCAACAGGCTGGGCGAGGAAGGCGAGGGTTTCCACATCGCCATGACCGCGCTTGAGAATGGGCGTTACACCGTGGCCGCTGGCGCAACGGGGCTCACGCGCGCATGTGTGGACGCGTCGGTGAAGTATGCACAAGAGCGTACCACATTTGGCGTGCCGATCGGCCGCCACCAGCTCATCCAGGAGATGATCGCGCAGATGACGGCCGGCTATGAGGCCTCGCGGCTTTTGTATCTGCGCGCCGGCTGGATGAAGAACAACGGCCTGCGCAATACGCGCGAGACGGCGCTTGCCAAGTGGTTCGCTTGCGACACCTCCAACAAAGCGGCAGACGACGCCCTGGAGATCCACGGGGCCTACGGCTTTTCGGACGAATATCCGGTCGCCCGCTTTCTGCGGAATTCGCGAGGCGCCGTCATCTATGAAGGCTCGCGCGAGATCCAAAAACTCATGCACGGTGAGTACGCGCTCGGCTACCGCACGGACAAACCGGTGCGTTGCGAACTTCCCGCCTGGAAAGGACAACGGTAATGGCAGAGATCAAACGTGTCGGCGTCTGCGGCGCCGGTCTCATGGGTGCCGGCATCGCGCAAGTGACTGCGGCGGCTGGCTTCGATGTCGTGCTCTATGAGGTCGAGAAGGCCGCGCTCGAGGCCGGCCTTGCGCGCATTCGTGGTTCGCTCGAGAAATTCGTCGAGAAGGGAGCGCTCTCGAGCGCCGACCGCGACGCCACGCTGGGACGGCTTGAACACTCCACCAACATCGACGACCTCAAGCGCTCAGATCTCGTGATCGAGGCCATCATCGAGAACATGCCGGCCAAGAAAGAGCTCTTCAAGAAGCTCGATGCGCTCTTGCCGTCACACGCGATCATCTGCTCCAACACCTCAAGCCTGTGCGTCATCGAAATGGCAGCTGTCACCAAGCGCCCGAAGCAGATCGCAGGGCTGCATTTCTTCAACCCGGTACCGATCATGAAGCTCGTCGAGGTGGTCAAGACGATCGTCACGAGCAAGGAGACCATCGACACGCTGTTCGCATTTTCCACCAAGCTTGGCAAGAAGCCGGTGCTCGCCCAAGACACGCCGGGCTTCATCGTCAACCGCATCCTCGTGCCGTATCTGCTCTATGCGATCCGCATGTACGAAGCGGGACTCGCCACCAAAGAGGACATCGACGAGGGCATGCGGCTGGGCTGCGGACATCCGATGGGTCCGCTGCAGTTGCTCGATTTCGTCGGGCTCGACACGACCTATTACATCGCCCAGATCATGTTCGACGAATTCAAGGATCCGCTCATGGCGCCCCCGCCGCTGCTCAAGCGCATGGTGCTCGCCGGCCAGTATGGTCGTAAGAGCGGCAAAGGATTCTACGACTACACCTGATCGATTCGCTCGGCGCGACCGCGTGCCGTGCACGCAAAGGAGATGCTGTGGCCTACGAAACGTTGTTGCTCGAACGTGATGGAGCGGTCGCCGTCATCACGATCAATCGGCCGAAGTCGCTCAATGCGCTCAATGCGACCGTCATGAAAGAATTGCTCGCGGCGTTCGACGAGCTCGAGCGAGATGCGAGCGTACGCGCGGTGGTGATCACGGGCGCCGGTGACAAAGCATTTGTGGCTGGCGCGGATATCGGCGAGCTCGCGGCGCTGCCGACCGCGGAGGCCGCGACGGAGAAAGCACGCGCCGGGCACGGTGTCACAAGCCGCATGGAGCATAGTCGCTTGCCCGTGATCATGGCCATCAACGGGTTTGCTCTGGGGGGTGGCCTTGAGCTCGCGATGGCCGGCGACATCCGGATCGCAAGTTCGGCGGCCAAGCTCGGTCAGCCCGAGGTCAATCTCGGTATCATCGGCGGCTTCGGCGGGACGCAGCGTCTGCCGCGGCTGGTCGGCCAGGGCATGGGATCGTATTTGCTGCTCACCGGCGAGATGATCGGCGCCGAGGAGGCCAAACAGGCCAACCTTGTCGAGCGTGTCGTGCCGCCCGATCAGCTGATGGCGGAAGCCAAGCGCGTCGCCGGCATCATCGCAAGCAAAGCGCCGCTTGCGATCGCGGAAACGAAGAAAGCCATCCACAAGGGGCTGCAGACCGACCTGCATGAGGGGCTTGAGATCGAGGCCAGCGCGTTCGGGCGCATCGCTGTGACGAATGACGCGCGTGAAGGAACAAAAGCGTTCCTCGAAAAGCGCGCACCGAACTTCACCGGCACCTAGGCAAACTTGTAGAGGCGGCACTTTTGGTGCCGCCTATTCCTTAGTTAAAGAGCCTCAAGCACGGCAGCGATGCCTTGGCCGCCACCGATGCACGCGCTTGCCACGCCGAATTTCTTGCCGGCACGGCGGAGCTCGTGAAGGGTCGTGTACGCAAGCCGTGCCCCGCTTGCGCCGAGCGGATGGCCGAGCGAGATAGCACCACCATTGGGATTTAAGCGGTTCTGATCGATGTCGAGCTCGTCGACGCAGGCGAGCACTTGCGGCGCGAATGCTTCATTGATCTCGACGACATCCATGCGATTGAGGTCAAGCTCGGCACGCTGCAAGGCTTGTGGTATCGCGAACGCCGGGCCGATGCCCATGATGTCGGGATCGACACCGACCGCGCTCCACGCAATCAGCCGGCCCAACGGCTCCAAGCCATCGCGCTTGGCCTGCTCTTCACTCGTGAGCACGACTGCTGCGGCGCCATCCGTAATGCCGCTTGCATTGCCTGCGGTCACGACGCCATCGCGTTTGAATCGTGCCGGCAGCTTTGCTAATTTTTCTGCGGAGGTGTCGGGTCGCGGTCCTTCATCGGCATCGACGACGACCGGTCCTTTGCGACCGGCCACTTCGACCGGCGCGATCTCTTGCGCGAAGTAACCGTCCTTTGCAGCGCGCACCGCGTTGTGCTGCGAGCGCAGCGCGAACTCATCCGACGCCTCGCGGGAGATCTCGTACTGGCGCGCGAGATTTTCGGCGGTGATCGCCATCGGCATGTTGTTGTAGCTGTCCGTGAGGCCTTCCCACAGGGAATCCTCAAGCTTGCCTTGCCCGAGTGCTAAGCCCCAGCGCGCACCGCGGATGATGTGCGGAGCTTGGCTCATGTTCTCCATGCCGCCGGCGAGCACGTATGCCGCCTGGCCTAAGAGGATCTGCTCCGCGCCGCTGATGATCGCCTGAAGGCCAGAACCGCAAAGGCGATTGACGGTAAGCGCCGGCGTCTCGATGCGGCATCCAGATTTCAGACCGACATGCCGCGCGCCGTAAATGCCGTCAGCGCTCGTCTGCATGACGTTGCCGAAAATGACTTGATCGATCTTTGCGGCATCCACTCGAGCCCGGCTCATCGCAGCTTTCGATGCGACGACGCCGAGGTCGATCGCTGAGACATCGCGCAGAGCGCCACCGAAGTTCCCAAACGGCGTTCGTGCCCCGTTGACGATGACGACTGCCTTACCGTTGTTTGCCATGGTATTCCTCACGATTGATTGGCGGGCACCGACGCGCCTGCCGCGGAGTTCAGCTCGGCGCAAACCATGTCACCGACCGCTGACGTTGTGAGGCCGCTTGACGCATCCAGCGACGGGACTCGTTTGGTCGCTAGCAGTGATGCGATGGACGCTTCGATCGCCTGTGCGGCAGCCGTTTCCCCGAGGTAATCCAGCATCATGCCGACCGCGGCGATTGCGGCGATCGGGCTTACGACGTTTTTTCCTTTATACTTAGGCGCAGAACCGTGGATCGGCTCGAACAACGACACCCGCCCGGGGTGGATGTTGCCCGAGGCCGCGACACCCATACCGCCTTGGATCATCGCGCCTAAGTCCGTGAGGATGTCGCCGAATAGATTCGGCGTCACGATGACGTCGAAGGCCTCCGGGTTCTTCACCATCCACATGCAGGCCGCATCGACGTACGCGAACTCGAAGCTCACGTCGGGGAAATCGGGCGCGGCCTCCTCCACCGTGCGCCGCCACAGCTGCTGCACCTCGATGGCGTTGGCCTTGTCGACCAGCGTCAATTTCTTATGCTTCTGCCGCTTTTGCGCCAATCCGAACGCGTAGCGCACGGCGCGCTCGCATCCCTTGCGCGTGAAGATCTGGTTGGCGATGACGACTTCATCGGGCGTGCCGCGCTTGAAGTAACCGCCCATGCCGGTGTAGAGGTCTTCAGTGTTCTCTCGGACCACGATCATGTCGACGTCGGAAGGCGTCTTGCCCTTGACCGGACACAGATGTTCTGCGTACAGCTTGATCGGGCGCAGATTGATATACAGGTCCAACCCGAAGCGCAGCGCGGCGATGACGCCACGCTCGACAAGACCGGGTGGCATGCGCGGATCGCCGATCGCGCCGAGCAAGATCGCCTCGAACTCGCGGAAACGCTCGAGTTGGCCGGGTGGCATGAACTCGTTGGTTGCGAGGTAGTGATCGGAACCGTATGGGAACTGC
>JAFANK010000149.1 GCA_019232725.1 Vulcanimicrobiota bacterium
CCTATCACTACGCTCTCGTCGCTCAAAAAGCGGCCACCTGAGGCTGGAAAAACATGACGACATTGACACTCGATCAAATGAAGCGATTTGTCAGAGGTCACTTTGAGGACTTTGTGAACCGTCGTGACGCCGCAGCGATCCGCCGCAATATGACGCCAGATTTCTTGGATCACGATGGGCCAGATGGGAAGCCCACAGGCGTGGCCGGCGACGAACAGATGATGCTCGCGATGTACCAAGCAATGCCGGATTTGCGGATCACGGTAGAAGACACGATCGCCGAAGGCGACAAAGTCATGTGCCGCAACGTCTGGCGCTGGACAGATCCCCAATCCAAGAAGAAAATGCAGTTCCATGGGTTCGTGCTGTGGCGCTTCGAAGGTGATAAGATCGCCGAACGATGGGCCACGGTCACGCGACCGGCTGAGGATGCCGCCGACTAGAAGGAACACGCGGTGAACAAGTCCCGGTTCGAGGCATTCTCGGACGGCGTGTTCGCCTTTGCGATCACGCTGCTCGTGTTGGGGTTCTCGCTTCCGGCCGAACGGCTGACGTCGAACCACAGCCTTGCGGTTGCATTGCTCGCGCAGTGGCCGAGCCTCATCGCTTACGCACTCAGTTTCGCAGTGATCGGCATCATGTGGCAAAACCATCATGCGCTCTTTCGGCGAGTCGCTCGTGTCGACCGCGCCACCGTCTATTGGAATCTCTTGCTGCTCGCGGGCACGGCATTCATCCCGTTCGCGACCAGCACGCTCGGGCGCTATCCCACGATGACCGCATCGACGTTTCTCTACGGTCTCGCGCTATCGGAAACTGCGACCTGTTACAATGTGATGCTGCGGCACCTCGCTCGATCGGGACTCTTCGAGCCGAGCGTGAGTGATGCCACGATCGCCACCACGATCCGCGCGTACACGACGGGCTGGATAACCTATGCTGCGGCGACGCTTCTGGCCCTCGTGCTGCCTGTTGCCAGTTTTGCCGCTTACATCGTCATCGCCGTGTATTATCTCATCCCACGCGGGGTGGATTCAGACCACGCCTAGACAGGTTTTTTTAGTCCAAGGCTCTGGACGCAGCGACGTGCATGGAATGCAGCTCGAACGTGTTGAGTCCGGCCAGCACTGTGGGATCGTTTTCAAAGAAGCGACGCGCTTCAGCCTCATCGTCCACCGCAAGAACCGCCAGGCCGAAGCTGCCATCGTGGGTAGTGACTGGTCCATAGATCAAAAGCCGGCCCGCCTCAAACTGCGAGCGGGCGTAGCGGGCGTGCTCGGACATCAATTGCTTTTCACGATCGGTCATGTCGCCAGGAAATGTCGGTCGTGGTGGGACGAGCTTTCCGAAGTAGAATTGCTTGCTCATGATGTCCAGCAGAGATTCGCGACGTGCCGGACGAACACCCGGGCTCGCGTTTCGGCGACGCTGGAGGGGAGATCACGGATGAGTAGGCTACTGGAGCGGCCTCGGCGGACGAAGCGCGTTTCGCCTGTCAACACACGAGAAGAGCTGCTCTACTTGCTGACGCGCGCGTCCGAGCTCGAGCATAGCCTGGCCTGTGTCTACTTGTACGCCGGCTACTCCTTGAAAAGCGACCTGCGTGAAGGCGGGTTGACCGAAGCCGAAACCGCGACGGTGAGGACGTGGAAACGAAAGCTGGCCGGGGTCGCCGTCGAGGAGATGCTGCACTTCGGCCAAGTGTGCAACTTGATGACGGCGGTGGGCGGCGCACCGCACTTCGCCCGATCCAATTTTCCGCTGCCGGCTTCGGCATTTCCGTTCGGCATCAACATCGCGCTCGAGCCGTTTTCGCAAGCGCTTATCGAACGATTCGTCTGCTATGAGATGCCGGAGCGAGGCGTGCTGCCCAAAGAGCGTGTCGGCCAGTATGAAGCGATCCGCAAACGAGCGGCGGCGGATATCGATCGTTCTGAGTACGTCCGACTGCAAAACACGATCGAGCCCTTCGACGTGGACTTCCAGACGGTTGGAGAATTCTATCACAAGGTTGAGTCGGCGTTCCATGCGATTCCGACCGAGCGGCTTTTCATCGGCGACCCGGCCGCACAGGCAAGCCCGACCTATCTCGATTTTCCCAAAGAGCTCGTGCAAGTGACCGATGTAGCCTCGGCGTGCCGGGCGATCGACATGATCATCGAGCAGGGGGAGGCCCCGACTGCCGAGCACCCGGATGCGCATTTCGTCGTCTTCGATTCGATCCGGCAAGAATACGAGAGCCTCGTCCAACGCGCTCGTGACGAGGGACGCGTATTCGACCCGGTGCGACCGCTACTGACCAATCCGACGACGCGCGGCATCGCCCAGATCCCCAACACGAATCGGATCACGGATCCCCTTGGCCAGGAGCTCGCCGCGCTCTTCAATAGCGCCTACGCGGTGATGTTGATGATGCTCGCACGATTCTTCGCGCATGGTGAAGAGAGCGACGAGGAAATGCGGTTGCTCGCGCGGGGCACGCTGCGCATCATGGCATCCGGGCTGCGTCCGCTGGGCGAGGCGTTGGCGAAAACGCCGGCTGGACCGGAATACCCCGGCAAACATGCCGGCCCCACGTTCGGCTTTATGAGCGGCGTGCATCTGCTGTCGCACAAGAAAGCGGCATGGATCTTTTTCCTGGAGCGGCTCTACGATCTGTCCACCCGGCTGACGAAGCTGAGCGAGCAACCAAACGTGCCGGAGGAGATCCAGGAAGCAGCGGCAGCCTTAGAGTCCGTCGCGGAACATCTCAGCCCGTTCATCCCCAAAGCGTTCGTGGCTGCAGTTCGTTCGGATGCGGAAGCGCGCAGCACGCAGACGACCATTAGGCCCGAACTCAACGGGCCCTATATCGTGCGGAATCTGCGAAAACTGACGAACTCTAAAGGCGATTCGCTCGCCGTTCGACCCGTTGTCGCGTTGTGCCGGTGCGGCGGTTCGCAGCTCAAACCGTACTGCGACGGGACGCACGCGCGGATCGGGTTCGTGAGCGCAAAGGACCCCAACCGCGTGCCGGACCGTCTGGATCGGTACGATGCAGCAGACATCACCGTGCTCGACAATCGCGGCACGTGCTGTCACTTCGGCAACTGCACCGACCACTTGCCGGCAGTGTTCCATAGCAAGGGTGAGCCGTTCGTCACGGCCGATGGTGCAAGCGCTGACGCGATCGAGGAGATCGTGCGCCAATGTCCATCCGGCGCTTTAGGGTTCATCCGCGATGGCGCGCCATACGAAGGCGAAAAGCGTGAGGGTGAGATCTACGTCGCCCACAACGCCAGCTACTATGTGCGCGGCGGTATCGAGCTCGAAGGTGAGCCGATGAACGCAGGTGCCTCGCGCGAACACTATGCTCTTTGCCGGTGCGGCCATTCAAAGAACAAGCCGTTCTGCGACGGCACGCACTGGTGGATCAAGTTCAACGATGACGACAACTAAGCACGCCGGCGGGCTCGCAGCATGATCACGCTCGGATTTGTGATCACATCGCTGGTCGTCGTCCTCGTTCCAGGAACAGGCGTGCTCTTCACGGTCTCAACCGCACTCGTCCATGGCCGGAAAGCCAGCTTGTTTGCTGCGCTCGGCTGCACGGCCGGCATCCTGCCGCATCTGTTTGCCACCGTATTTGGGTTGGCCGCGATCATGCACCAAAGCGCCCTGGCCTTTCAGGCGCTGAAGTCAGCGGGAGTCGCGTATCTCCTCTATGTGGCATATGCGACGTGGAAAGACAAAGGTGGCTTGAGCGTCAAGGCCGCACCCGGGCGCAGTGCGCCGTCTCTTGCGGTCAAGGCAGTCCTACTCAACGTGC
Organism: Vulcanimicrobiota bacterium; assembly: GCA_019232725.1. Classification (GTDB taxonomy): domain Bacteria; phylum Vulcanimicrobiota; class Vulcanimicrobiia; order Eremiobacterales; family Eremiobacteraceae; genus JAFANK01. The sequence continues at coordinate 3,809 of JAFANK010000149.1, forward strand.
TGAACCCGAAGCTGACGATATTTTTCCTGGCGTTCTTGCCGCAGTTTGTCCGGCCGGCACAAACGCCGACCATCATCCAGCTGCTCACGCTCAGCGGCGTATTCATGGCTATGACGCTTGTGATCTTCATCCTATATGGACAGCTGGCGCACGCGTTCAGCAAGGTCGTGCTTGGGTCTCGGCAGGTGCAAGACTGGTTGCGGCGAGCTTTTTCAGCGGCCTTTGTCGGCGTGGGCATCGATCTCGCACTGTCAGAGCGCTGAACCGCCACGGGTCGCAAGCGAATTAGCCCAAGTGGATAGTCCACCCGGACATAGGGCTCACGGCAAAACAACTGATACAACCAAACACCCAGACCCGGCGTTGTGTACGAGCGCCGGGTACGGGTATTTCCAGTCGTGTTATGTGGCCCTTTAGTAACCGGACGGCATTGAGGTCGGTGACGGTCCAGGAGAGGCACTGCTCGCAAGCGGTCGCGCAATGTGCCACATGCCGCCGAAAGCGGTTACACCATCGCCACTTGTGCTGCCCGGGCTTTTGTCCAAGGTGAATGTGTACAAGGGCCGGCCGTTGTACGCGAGCTGCATCGTGTTATCGCTCCGCGTGATTGCAGTCCACGACGCCGGTAGGCTCATCGTCGGTGGTGCAAGCGCGGGCCACACGGTGGCGCAGGTGGCATTGCAGACCGAGTGGCCTGGCGATGCGAGGTCTGCATCGAACACGTAGACTGTGAATCCAGCCCCATTGACGAACCCTGGTGCTCCGTTGAGCATCGCGGTCGACAGGGGTTGCCTGACATTGTTGCTCGGCTGGACACTCGCGCCGCCGCCGCTACCGCTACAGGCTGCGAGCAGCACCGTCGCGCCGATGAGGAAGCTCAAGAGTCGGACGGAGGAAAACCGCACTGTCTTTGATTTCATGAAGCACTCTCTTACGATATGCCCCGTGGCACCAAGAGTACGGTGCGCGGCTGAAAAACGGGTGAGTGAAGAAGGCTTCGGAAAACGGCTGCCTGGCGGAGAGCCGGCAAGCGGACAAACGTGTGTTTGTGCGGCAATGACGGCCGAGGAACGAAGCAAAAAACCTGTGAAACCGCACTCTCGAAAAGGAGAACGAACCGTATGCCTACCGACAACGTCGTTCAGGTTTCTCGAGCCCAGTTGGCGGATCTGCTGAATGAAGATCTCGCCCGCGAATATCAAGCCATCATCGCGTACGTGGTCTACTCACAAGTGCTCAAAGGTCCTGAGTTCATGAATATCGCCGCGCAGCTAGAAGAGCACGCAAAGCAAGAACTGCAACACGCCATGATCATCTCACGCCAAATCGACTATCTCGGAAAAATGCCGACGGCAACACCGAAGCCAGTCCGGCTTTCGGCCAAAGCAAAAGACATGCTGCGCTTCGACCTCGATAATGAGACGGAGACGATCCGGAACTACCAAGAACGAGTGCGTCAGTGCGAGCAACTTGGTGAGTTCGCGATGGCCGAGCAGATCCGTGACATTCTCGTCAACGAGCAGGACCATCAGATCGACCTGGCCACGGCGTTGGGCATAGAAGTGCCGGACAACTCCCAGAAGGGAAGAGGGCCAGCACCGGCGGCGGTGAGGGGACGAGGAAGACGCTAGGGTCCAGCGACTGCTGCCCCCAATGCTGAAGCGTTTTCTCACGCTATGGCTTGCTTTTGCCATTGGCGTCGGACTGGGGAGCTGGTTGACGAGCCGCTACATCGGTTCGTGCGACGCCAAGATCATCGACGTCGACACCGACGCGCTGACGATAGCAGCTCAACAGGCACTCCCCGGAGCCATCACTGGTTCAGGCGTTGTCATATTCACGCTGAGTCCAACCGGCATACGGGTGCAATCGGATTCGATGTTCGCCAATCAGTCCTTTGACACGCGTGTTTTGGCGGTCACCCGCGGCTCGCCCGTAAAACTGGAGATCAGCGCAAAACTGTTGCAGAAGTTGTTGTCACACTAGCGCAGGTCACGTCGCGCGCCCGAACCAACGCGCCCGGCGACTGGAACCAAATCGCTCCTTGTCCGCGCGAAGCTCGACCGATGGCGCATGGTACGCTCCGCTGGGTTCGGGCCCGGAGAGAAAATCGATATCAACGCGACCGATGCGCCCCCCACCGAACTCGATGTAACACGATCCCGTTCCGGCGTGGGGCACTTTTGCCCGATTGGGCAAGAGATCGGCGATAATAGATGATGCCACGGTACGCGCTGCCCCTTCGGCAAACACGCCTGCTTTCGGCGTTCCCTGCCTCGCGCAATCACCGATAGCATAGACGCCTGGAAATCGCGTTTGAAGCGTCTTTGGATTCGCGTGCACATAGCCGTCTTCGGTCATACCGCTGAGCTCGAGCACTTTTGGCGCTCGCTGCTTTGGGACGCCGAAGAAGAGATCGAATGGAAGCTCGGTCCCGTCATCGAGAACCGCCTTTTTTCCCCCATCGAGCGAGCTGACTTCGCGGTCGGCGACAAACGTGATGTCGCGTTCCGCAAAGGCGGCGATCAGCGCCTTCGAGGTTTCAGGTGAGGGTGGCACCGGGGTTTCGAGAGGAAGCACGAGCGTTATCTCACACGCGCTGCGCACACCCCGCGTGCTGAGGTAATCGTGCAGCAGCAGGGCGGCTTCGCTGGGCGCAGGTGGACATTTGTACGGCGCACCGCAGACGCCGATCACGACGCGGCCTCCATGAAACCGCGTCAGCAGCTCGCCGAGTCGTGCTGCACCCGCAAGGGTGTAGAATTCGGTGCTTTCTGCCAAGCCAGGTGTGGCGTCGAAATCATAGTCGGCGCCGAGCGCCAGAACGAGCACGTCGCTCTCGAAGACGCCACCCTCAGTCGTGACGCGGCGAGTGACCGGGTCGATGGCAGTCACCGTCTGTTGGCAGATCCGCACGCCTGGCTTGACGAACTCCTTGTAGGGCAGGCGCACAGCTTGAGGCGTCGTCGCGCCGAAGAGCACATCGAGCTTTGAGTATCCAAAGATAAAGGCATCGCTCTTGTCGATGAGCGTCACATCGGCGCGATCATCCAGCGCTTCAGACAACGCGGTGCAGAGTTCGAGCCCGCCAAAGCCGGCGCCAAGAACGGTGATGTTATGCTTTGCCATTGATGACTTCCTCAAGGCTCATCTCGTACGCGGAGAGGTCACTCGCTGAAAAGAGGGCGACGATGACGCTTTTAAGGATTTGGCTGGTCTGCAGGTGCGAAGATATTGTGGACAGCGCGATAGCGGAGGCTTGGTCCACGGGATAACCGTAGGCGCCAGTGCCAAGAGATGGAAAGGCGATCGTACCGAACTGGTTATCCTCCGCGATCAGCAAGCTCGCGCGGTATGCAGACGCGAGCAGCTCCGCGTCGCGAGGGCGCCCCGCGTAGCGCGGTGCGACCGCATGAATCACGAAGCGCGCAGGCAGCGTGCCCGCCGATGTCAGCACTGCGCTGCCAGTTGGGCAGCGTCCGATAGCCCGGCACTCTTGCATGATGACGGGGCCGCCCGCGCGATGAATCGCTCCATCAACGCCTCCCCCGCCGACAAGTGAGGCATTCGCGGCATTGACGATGGCGTCGACCGCAAGCGTCGTGATATCAGCTTGGATGAGCTCGAGGGTGGCGGTTCCAAATGCAGCAGTCTTAGCCACTCAGCCACCCAGCCGCCACAAACGCAGAGCGTGGGCGAGAGGTTTTCTGGCCTTGATGCCCTCCATCCGGCTCAACACGTCCGCCAAGCCGGTGTCGGCATCGACGATGTCCGTGTTTGTACTTGAGCACGACGCTATCAGCACGCCATCATGCCGTATCAGCGCATTCGGCACGCGAGGCTACGCTTTCTTGACAAAAGTGCAAGGGCCCACAATATCTCATTCCGTCCTGTTCAAACCCTCCTGTTCAAAGCGGGCGGCCAAACTCGTGTTTGCTGCAACGCTTGATTGGGCGTTTAGCCGTGCGTTAAAATGAAGACGTTTCGATGAATCGAGGTGGGACGTTCCCGGCTATGCGTAGGCTCACCCGGATCAGTGTCCTCTTGTCGGTCGCGATTTCAACTATGGCAGTCGCAAGCGTCGCACTCAAGGCTGACCAGACCAATCAGGCAGCGTTGACATCATCGTTAGACGTGCTCAGGCGCGCCGCCAATCCGAACCCAACACTTCAGTCATACACCGCATCGGCGGCTCTCTCGGCGACCTTGCACAGCACTGTTCCCGTCTCCGAGACTTTCAACGGCACGGTCTACTATCTCAGGCCCAAGCGCAAGATCACTTTTGAGAACGTACCCGCACCATTGACTAAGTTCAAAGATCTCACCGCAACAACTCCGACGTACGAGCAAGCAGTGGCCGAATACACCATAACGCCTATGCTCGACGATGGGACGGTATCAACGTACTTGCTCGTCCCGAAAGAGCCGGGTGCGCGGGTTACAAAGCTCATCGTCTCGGTAGATGATAAAGCCGCACTTATCGTTCGTGCAGTGTGGACATATAGTGATGGTGGAACGCTTTGCTTCGATCAAACCTACCAAAACGTTGGCGTATTCCACGTGCCAAATAGCGATGTGATTTCGGCACGCTTCCCCGGCTATCACGTTGACGGGACGATTCGGTTCTCCCATTACCAGCCCAACGCACCTGTTGACCCATCGATCTTTCGTAAGAGCCCCTGATCGTAGCAAACGCTGCGGCTAGCCACGATGATACCAGGAACCGAAGCCATTCGGTTGGAAAACTCGCGTCCCACTTATAACCGGTCGCCGGTTCCGCTCGGAAGACTAGAGTTAGGAGTGTTTAGCATGATCCAAGCAATCACAAGTAAATGGTGGCTGTTCTTACTGCGTGGGCTTTTAGCCATAGCAGTTGCTGTTATCTGTTTTGCGCAACCCGGCTCTGCGCTCGTCGCATTGGTATTTGTGTTAGGATTTTACTCTTTCTTAGTCGGAGTGCTGGCAATAACCGGAGCAGCGCTCGGCGCCGCGGGTGAGCGATGGTGGGCGCTCCTGCTCGAGGGTATCCTTGGGATCGTCGTCGCGCTGGTCATCTGGTCATGGCCGATGGCAAGCACGCTCGCGTTCGTGTACTTCGTGGCGGCGTGGTTGATTGTGTGGGGCATCCTGCAGGTTGCAGCCGGGATACGGTTGCGCGACATCATCGACAATGAGTGGCTCTACATCCTTGCCGGTATTATCTCGATCGCATTCGGCGTATGGGTTTTCCGGAGTCCATCGCAAGGCGCTGTGGCCACGGCGTTCCTGTTCGGTTGGTACTTCGCGCTGTATGGTGTGCTCCAAGTGATGTTGGCGTTCAGACTCCGATCCGTGTACAGCGCCTTGGGCAAACCCGCGACGTAAGACTCAAGCGACAAAGGCAGGTCTCATGGCAGTCGTCCCGCTGACGGACGTCTCGCGGCGTCCCACGAGCTTTCCGGTCGTCACACTCTCGATCATCGTGGCGAACTTTATCGTCTTCGTGCTCGAGTTGATCTACGGGGAGCCGTTTGTGACGCGGTGGGCACTCGTGCCGGCGCACATCACGGCAGGTCAAGACTATATAACGATCCTGACCGCGATGTTCATGCACGCGAGCTGGTCGCACATCATCGGGAACATGGTGTTCTTCTGGGCGTTCGGCCCCGAGATGGAAGACGCCATGGGGTCGTGGCGCTTTTTGGTGTTCTACCTGTTGGGCGGTGTCGTCGCCATGCTGACGCAAGTCGGCTTCGATCCGCACTCCACGGTGCCAAATCTCGGCGCAAGCGGGGCGATTGCCGCGGTGATGGGCGGGTTCTTAGTGACCTATCCGCGCGATCAGATCCGTTCGCTGCTCGTGATCTTCGTCTTCGTCCGAGTCGCGTACATCACGTCCGCGCTGCTCATCGGCGTGTGGTTCCTGCTCCAGCTGGTGAGCATTGGATCGGTCACAACAGAACCGACGCAAAGCGGCGGGGTCGCCTATCTTGCTCACATCGGCGGTTTTATCTTCGGTGCGGTGACAGCGCGGCTCTTTGAGGATCCCAGGCGGATAGCACGCCAGACGGTCACCGACGATTCGCCGTTTTTGTGACGATCAGAAGTCGGTTTGCTTCACCCGGGCCCGATGCCATAGGGTGGCGCGGCGGATAGCCCTGGCTCGTCGCTGTGGCGTGAGCTCCCGCTGCGCCGCGGAAACACTGCTCGCAGATGCTCGGGTCCCTCGCCGATCATCATGACCGAACTGCCTCAAGAAGTCGAGCAATTTTTCGTGCATCACGATAATAGTCGTACCACTGCGGGTTTAACGATCGGTTAAGTACCGATGTGTTTTCGTGCGCGTCAGGCGACATATCTCGTAGGTGCTTGGTTCTTGATGATTATGAAGGACTGCGAACCCCGACCTCGTCGAGGTGGTCGAGCAGGTCGGCCGGGTCATCATACACGCGGTAGGCGCCTGCACTCACGAGTTCTTCTCTGCCGTAACCACCCGACAGCAGGCCGACACCGAGACTGCGAGCGCGGCGAGCCGCAAGGATATCCCAAACGCTATCGCCGACGACGAGGCACTCCTCGGTTTTCAGCCCGAGACGAAGCGCAGCGGCTATGAAGAGGTCGGGATCGGGCTTCGCATGGCGCACATCCTCCCGCGTTATGATCGGTGTGCCGGGTGGTACCTCCAGCACCTCAAGGCTGCGGCGCGCTTTGCTTGCCCGACCGCTTGTCGCAATCGCGAGGGGCACACCAGCGTGAGACAACGTTGAGAGCAGCTCGTTTGCCCCAGGCAACGGCCTGACAAGATGGAGCAGTTCGGCGTATTCTGATTCGTGGTCGAGTTGGAGCCGTTCAATCTCGCTGCTCGAAAACGCCCGCCCGACCTCGCGCGCAAGCGCGTTGATCATGAGCCCACCGCTCATACCGATCCGCCGGTGGATACGCCAGATCGCAAGGTTGACGCCGGCCCGTTGCAGCGCGATTTGCCAGGCCAGGACCTGCATATACACGCTATCGATAAGCGTGCCATCCAGATCAAAGAGAAAGCCGATGTTCGTCGTTTGTATGGTTGCACATGCTCCGCTGGTCGGGCAAGTGTACGAGGCCGATGCCGTGGGTTCTTGCCGCGCCGGGCGAACATGCGTTGGGGTTGTGCGGAGTCGACGCGCCGCAGTAAGATGCCGTTGTCATGAGTACACACCGGGTCAAGGGGATCAATCCCGAAGTTCCTCCATCCGGGAAAGGCTGCGTCGAGTGCCTCGCGGAGAACGGCTGGTGGTTCCACCTCCGTCGATGCACGGAGTGCGGTCATATCGGTTGTTGTGACAATTCTCCAAAACGGCATGCGACGGCGCATTTCCATGCCACGAAGCATCCGGTCATCGCGAGCTTTGAGCCTGGCGAGTCATGGTTTTACGACTATGACAGCGAACAGTTCCTGGATGGACCGCGCATCGCGGACCCCAGATGGCATCCCGATGACCAACCCGTTCCTGGCCCTCGCGGCAAAGTGCCAGAGGATTGGCAGTCCAAGCTCAGCAGTTAGCTGTTGCGCTGCGCATCGTCGCTTGGGCACTCAACGGTAGAGCTCGAGAGGCGTCGCTGTGATGGTCGTTTGGCCAACTTCGATCAGGTAGCCATCCGGATCACGCATGTAGCAACGATACTCAGTGGCGTGCTTTTTGGGCTCGGTGATGAAGTGAGCACCACGCGATCGCCACACTTCGTAGCAGTCCGCGATGTTGTTCACGCGCACGTTCATGAAGCTGCTCAGCGTATTGAGGTCTTTGGGCGGCGTCACCAAGACCTCTGGCTTATCGTCGGTGGGCGGCCCTCCACCGACGTTGATAATGATCCACGTGTTGCCGAACCGGAGAAATGTGGGTTCGCCCTCACGTAAGACGGTCGCCCCTAACACATCCCTATAGAAGGCGACCGATCGAGCGATGTCAGCCACGATGATCGTGACCGTGACTAAAAACGTCAGGTCTTTGCCATCTTTTGCATCGACAGTCATGCGCGTTTCTCCATGGCGGCTTGCTTGCGTACAGTAAGAAGATCGTGGTGCATGAGTCGGCCGTCGTTGAGCCGAAGGCCGTGGACTCATGGGCGTTCAGAGCGGCTCCTTGTTCTTTTTTGTCTGCAGGGCCGTTGTGCTGGTTGTCATCATGTTTGCGTTACCCTCCCCGGTACGGGCGCGGACCGACGTTGGGGTTTCGCTCCTATACCTCTCAGGCACCCATTACGAGAGTCACTCGAGCGTCTACGAACAGTTTGTCGCACCGCTCTTGAAGCTCGACACTGGAGGCAGCCGGGTCGAGTTCGCTGCTGAAGGCATTCCGGCGCTGGGCATCACGTCATCCGGCTCGTCCGCGACGTTTGGGACAGCGACGACCAGTCTCGGTTTCGGTGACGCAACCCTACGATATGCGCTTGACGCTCACGGCCGGTATTGGCTCGGCGCAGGCACGATCATCATCGACCAGCAGACCACCTTCACCCAGGCGACCTCTACGTCGCCGTACCTCACGGAATCCTCGAGAGTCTCGGGCGCCCGCTATGAGGGCCGATTGCGCTTTCCTGTCTCGCGCGATGCTGTGATCCTGGACTTCGCCGGATCACCGAACTTGTGGGGTACCTATTTCGCTGGGAGCTGCAACCACTGCTACCCGGCAGAGTTTAGCACACCCGAGCACGGCTCCATGACCGATGCCTCGGCGATGTTTGAGATTCCACGCGGCCGGTCTATTTGGGACTTTGGCGTTCGTTTTATCAACTATTCCGCCACGTTCACGCATTACAACATCCTTGCCGATCGAAACACGGGCGGCGGCGTCGAAGTCGAGTATCGCTACCTCGTGGCACGTTAGTGGACACTGCGGAGCAGAACGATCAGCGCAACTCCTAGGATGAGGAGCGCTACGATCACCGGCCCTTGAAACCAAAGCGGGCCACCGTAGTTAGCGGGGACACGGAGAGGTGGCATCGCAATGGCTCACTTCGTCGCATGCTCGGTCCACTGGTGTGCACGGTGCACGGAGTCTCGGCGTCGTAGGCGAACATGCTGTGGTCGGGTTCTTCCACGAGTGCGTGAGCTCTAACCGGGTGCGTTCATCCGTTCGAAGATCGCGTCGAGTGCCTCACGCGATGCGCGGCTTGATTCGGCCGAAAATTGATAAGCGATCTCGCGGACGTCCGGCTTTTGCACCTCGTCGAAGACAGCATTGGCGAACTCATCGAGCGCAACGCCCCAGGTATGCAAGCCCGGGCCCCCAAGATCGGTGTTCACCCCCGGCGGTATCACTTCGATCACGTCGATGGGAGTGTCGCGCAACTGCTGCCGCAGCGAAAGCGTGAATGAATGGATCGCCGCCTTGGTGGCGCTGTAGATCGGGACCCGTGCCAGCGGCACAAACGATAGGCCCGAGGAGACATTGATGATGGCAGGCTGCTGGCACCGCAGAAGATGCGGGATGAAGAGCGTGACAAGATGGACGTGCGATTCGAAATTGACCGCGATCTCGCGGTGGATTAGGTCCCAGTCGGGCTCGTCGGCCAGCTGGATTCGCTGCTGTATACCAGCGTTATTCACCAGCACGTCAAGGGATGGGAATTCGCTGATCGCCCAACCGCGCAAAGCCACGCGCTGGGTTGGATCCTCTAAGTCACAGACACGCGTGCGCAACTGCGGATACCGCTCTTGCAACTCGCGCAGTTTGTCCGCGCGGCGGCCGCAAATGAGCACATCGCTTCCGGCCTTGAGGAAGCGTGTGGCGATCGCTGCCCCGATGCCCGTAGCCCCGCCCGTCACGAGCACGCCATGTCCTGACAGTTCCATACAGTCCCCTAGTATTTGACGCTGAGAAAGAACGTATAAACGCGCGGCGGCCCATCGAGTTCGTACTCATAGGGATATTTGCTCTGATCGTACATGAACGGCTCGCAGCCGAAGCTCTGGTGAGGGGCGCAAGCGTTCGTGTTGACGCCTGAGTCAGGACCAAACCCACCGTTGCCCAGCGGCACATAGTACAGATTCGCGGGGACCTGGGTCGGCGTGTAATTGCCGAAAAGATTTTGCACGCGAACACCGACATCGGCCTTGTTCGCCGCACCAATGCTATGGGCAAGCGTCATGTTGACTAAGGCGACTGCGGGTGTGAAGAGGGTGCCTGGGTCGCCACCTTCAGGAGTGCCACGCGAGGCGATGATATTCGGGCTTTGGATGGTGCCCGGGTTGGACGGATTGGTAAAATAATACGCCTGTGAGGATGTCTGCGCGAGATCGGTGTTGAGCACTTGCACGGGCGCACCGTTGACGAAGACATAGGTCCACTTGCCGACGCCATAGCGGTACCCTGACTCATAGCCCACCGTCGCTAATGCCTGCCAACCCGACCGCGTGTTATACGCGAGGTTCAAGGTGCCGACCAGCGGTGCCACATAGGTGACATGGAAGAAATGCCCAGCAGCGAGCGCCGCGTTGTTGACGTTTGGGAACCAGTCACCGTCGTAATTGGCGAGCGTGTTGTCGTAGGTCGCGTCCAACAACCCGGACAGTCCAAACTGTGCGGTACGTTGCAGCGCAAGCTCGACGCCGGTGCTCTCATTTATCCCGGAACTCTCCTGTTGGGAAGGTCCAAAAACTGGTTTCCCGCTGGTCTTCAAGGTGAAGAGCAAGGGTTGATTGGAGATCGCGTAGTTCGTGCCTTTGCGGTAATAGGGGGTGACGCGCAGCTCGAAGCTATTACCAAAATCGTGCGAGAACGAAAAGTCATAATTGATTGCACGCTCTGGAACGACGTTGCCGTATTGCGCGTTGAGGTTGGTCGTCAAGTCCAAGGTGACTTGTTGGTAAAGATTGGACACAAAATTGGTCGAACCGTAGCCAGGGAGTGCGTGAAAGCAGCCGTTCGCGATCGTGCAGTTCTGCAGACCCACCGGCACCTGAAAAGGTCGCTCGATACCGTACAAGGGAGCGAATTCGATATTCTTGCCGTATGAGAACCGGATCACATCACGTGCGTCTAACTGGTACGATGCTGCCACCCGCGGGCTGACTTGCGACGGCTGGGTCACATCCGTGCCGATTGGTTGGCCGGGCACGGTGACGACTTGACCAGCGTCATTGATGTAATAGGTGGTGTTCCGTGCGGCCGCATCTGCCGGCATGGCGATGAATTCCTGATCCCAACGAACGCCAAACGTCACCGTGAGGCGCTGGCTCGGCTGGAAGCGGTCTTTTACCCAGGCATCGTAGCGATGCAGCGGCTCTGTGATGTACTCGAAATCATTGGCATAGGTATCCAGCGGTGCGTGCGCGGCATCGGTTGGAAGACCAAAAGTGCCAAGACCGTGCGCTACGCCGTATCGGTTGAGCGCGGCGTTCAGCGGAGCGATATAACAGCCCCCCACGCCTGGCGTGGAGAGAAAGTTGCCGGTTGGGACCAGCTTCCCGGCAGCGATTGCTGCGGCGATCTGTGGACACCCCAAATCTTCCAGCGGCTCGACCGTAGGCTCGAGACTCGGCGCCACAGCGCCATAGTCGTCGCTCGCGAAATAGACGCCACTAGCGCCCAGACTCACCTCGTTGCTGCTGTTGACCTGGTTCGCATAATCAAATGCCTCGCCGAAACCGAGCGATTGGACATTTGCGAAGAAGTCGCTGAAGGAGCCGGTGTGATAGGGCTGATTCACAACGAGGTTCTGCCC
>JAFANK010000170.1 GCA_019232725.1 Vulcanimicrobiota bacterium
GCTATCACCTTGCGACCGAGCCGAACGGCGCGCGCGTCTTCGATCAGGTTGTGTCGACCATCTCGGTACGCTACTACGATGGCCATTTCCACGGGCTTGATTGGCGAACGCTGGTGGCGAGCTATCGTCCGCGCGTGACGGCGGCCCGAAGCGTCCACGAGCGCTACCGGCTGCTCTCCGAGATGTTGTCCACGCTTGGCGACAGCCACACCGCTGTTTTCTCGCCGGCTGACGTCGCCGCGGTACAGGACCGCGTCGCAGCGTCGCTGGGAGCGTCGTTCGTGACACTTGCCGGGCAGCGCGTCGTTGTTCGGGTCGCGCCTCGCTCGCCGGCTGCGTACGCCGGCCTGCGCCCCGGTTATATCGTCGCTGACGCAGACGCATGGGATGTCGCCGGGCTACCGCAAGCGGTCTCGGTTCGCGACCCCGTGAGCGGACGTTCTTTCCGTGCCACGCTGCACGCGTCGCCGGGTTCCTCGTTCGATGACGTGCAGGCACCAGCGCTCGATTGGAACGCGCGCGGAAACCGCGTCGGCTATTTGCGCCTTTCGTCGTTTCCCAACGACATCGGTGATGAACTGGGCTGGGCGATCGATGCAATGCAGCGAGAGCCGGCGCTCGTGCTCGACCTGCGCGGCAATCCTGGCGGCCTCATCGACGCGGTCGACGCGACCGCCGGGGTGTTCTTGGCGCCGGGCACGCTCGTCGTGACGGGGATCGGCCGATACCGATTGTTCGGTCACAGGCGTTTTGTGGCCACCGCCGACGCAGGCGTGCACTACGGCGGGCGCCTCGCTGTGATCGTCGACGAGCACAGTGAGAGTGGAGCTGAGGCGCTTGCCTCAGCGCTGCAGATCTATCATCGGGCGGTGATCGTCGGTGAGCGGACCGCTCGGCACGTCCTCGGCGTCGAGGTGGAAGAACCGTTGGCTGATGGCGGCCTCTTGCGCGTGGCGACGCTCGATATGAAAGACGCTGGCGGCGGTGAGCTTGAGGGAATGGGCGTCACGCCCGATATCGTGGTCGCGCGGACGGCCGCCGACATCGCGCGTGGCCGCGATCCACAACTGCGTGCAGCGATCGAAGCAGCTTCTATTAAATAGGAGGGTGGGCACATAAAGTGCCCACCCTACATTTGCGCTGACCTTGTCCTACCGAGCAACTTTTCCACAGCCGCGACGAGGTCGGCACGGTCGACGATTGCGGCCTGGGGCGCCGAGCGGCGAGCTGCTGCTTCGTCTTTGCGCACGACGTCGACGAGCAGCACCGGGATATTGCGCGTATTGAATCCTTCACCCAGATAGCGCGCGGCTTCGTAGGCGTGCGATGGAATGCGACTGGCCGCGATGACGATGATATCCGGCCGCTCGGCCGTCACCGCATCGAAAAACGTCGGCCAGCGTGGCTCTGCCTCGACGAGCGTCACACCCATCGCTGCGAGCGCCGCACGACGCTGCGCGCACGCGGGGTCGGTGTCGAATTGAAGCAAAAGCACTTTTGGCATGGGCCAGCAATTCAACAGCGAGGCGTTGGGCGCCCGCGCGAGAACCACGCTGTCATGAGCCATTCTTCTAAGATGGATCTGCTCCGTCACAAGCTCGAGCAAGCCGCGGCACCTGCGGGTCAGGACGCCATCCGCAAGCAGCACGAGCGCGGCAAACTCACCGCCCGCGAGCGCGTCGACCAGCTACTGGATCCGGGCTCGTTCGTGGAACTGGACGCCTTTGCGGTCCATCGCACTGATGCATTCGGCTTGGACGAGAAGCGATTCGTCGGCGATGGCGTGGTGACGGGGTACGGCCAGATCGATGGGCGGCGCGTGTTCATCTTCTCGCAGGATTTCAGTGTGCTCGGCGGTTCGCTTGGCGAAGTCTTCGCGGAGAAGATCTGCAAGGTGATGGATCTTGCGGTCAAAACCGGCAATCCCATCATCGGCATCAACGACTCCGGTGGCGCCCGCATCCAAGAAGGCGTCGTGAGCCTGGGCGGCTACGCCGAGATTTTCTGGCGCAACGTGCAGGCGTCGGGCGTGATCCCGCAGATCAGTCTCATCGCCGGTCCCTGTGCGGGCGGCGCGGTCTACTCGCCGGCGATCACCGACTTCACTATCATGGCCGAGGGGATCTCGCAGATGTTCATCACCGGCCCCGAGATCATCAAGACGG
>JAFANK010000202.1 GCA_019232725.1 Vulcanimicrobiota bacterium
GCCTTGCGCCGAAGCGCTAGGCGCGCGTGCGCGGCGACGCGATCATAACCGACTACCGTTGCCTTGGGCAAGCGTTGGCGCAGCGCGAGCCCGATCGAGGTCCCGATTAAACCCGTGCCGAGGATTGCGTAGCGCATGCCAGGGCGGCTTGCCGAGGATCGTCTATGCTTCAATGACGAGGGTGGCGTCGGAGGCAACAGGGCGGCCCACGGCACGGGCGATTGGCCGCACTTGATCCATCAGCGTCGCAAAGTTGTCGAACGTGAGCGATTCAAACCCGTCTTTGAGGGCGTCGCTGGGTCGAGGATGCACTTCGATCATGATGGCGTCGGCGCCGGCAGCAACGCCCGCTCGTGCCATCGGCGTCACCAGGTCCCATTTGCCCGTGCCGTGGCTGGGGTCGACGACGATCGGCAGATGCGTCAACGACTTGACGAGCGGCACCGCATTGAGATCGAGCGTGTTACGCGTGGCGGTCTCGAATGTGCGGATACCGCGCTCGCACAGGATCACGTCGTGATTGCCGCCGGCATAGAGGTACTCCGCGGCGAGCAGCCATTCTTCAATCGTCGCCGATAAGCCGCGTTTGAGCATGACGGGCTTGCGAGTCTTTGCGAGCTCCTTGAGCAGGTTGAAGTTCTGCATGTTGCGTGCACCGATCTGCAAGATGTCGGCGAATCGCTCCACGAGCGGTACATCGCGCGGATCGAGCACTTCCGTGACGATGGGCAGACCGGTCTGCGCTCGCGCTTCGGCAAGGATCTCGAGCCCCTCTTTACCCATGCCTTGGAACGAGTAGGGCGACGTGCTCGGCTTATATGCACCGCCGCGCAAGAGCGTTGCGCCACAACGCTTGACCCAGTGCGCGGTTTCGATGAGCATCTCGCTGCCCTCGACCGTGCACGGACCGGCGATCACATGCACGAGACCCGCACCGATCTCGACCTTGTCGTTGATGCGCACGATCGTATCGGTCGGCGCACCTTCGCGGCTGACCAGCTTGTATGACTTGCTGATCGGCATGACGCGTTCGACGCCTGCGAAGCCACCGAGCTGCGCGGCCAGGACATCTTTGTTGTCGCGAACGCCGAGCACGCCGATGATCAGTCGCTCTGCGCCTTGCGAAACGTTGACGCTATAGCCCATGGCGACGATCTTATCGATGACTTCTTGCGCTTGTTGCGGACTCGCGCCCGCTTTGATGACCACGATCATGGCCGTGTAATTCCTCTTTGTTTCAAAATGTCGTGCCGGCGGTTTCGGGATGTTCCTCGCCCGACAAATCCGGGCGCAGCCGCCGCGCTCCTTCAAGGTAGACGTGCGTGATCTGGGCTTGCGTCACATCCGCGTTCACGAGCATAAGCACGCGTACGCAAGACTGTACACGCCCGGGGACGTCGATTTCACTCGAACAGAGCAGCGGCACCTTCCGCCAACCCAACGCGCGGGCGGCTGCTGCTGGGAATTCCGCATTGAGATCAGGCGTGGTCGTGAAAAAGACGGCCACGATGTCGTCCGTGCAGACGTGGTTTGCCGCGACCATGTCGCCCAGCAACCTGCTCGTCGCCGCGATGATGTCCTCGCTTGTATTCGACGCGGCGGTTGTCGCCCCGCGGATCCCTCGTACGCTCATCGCCGACTGTGTTCGTCGCGCAGTCGATTGAGTTCCCGTGCTTCGTGCGGTTCCAGCTCGCGCGTACAGCCAATTTTCAGCCCGCCGAGTCGAACGGGACCAAATGCCGTCCGGGTGAGCGACAAAATGCGCAGGCCGGCCTGCGCACATAACCGGCGGATCTGACGATTGCGGCCTTCGCTGAGTTCAATGGTAAAACGGTGCGAACCGTCGGGTGAGCGCAGATAGTCGCGAGCGTTAAGCGCAGCGATCGTCGAGGAAGGCATTGATCCACGCGCAGTCACGACGTAGCGCTTGACGATGCCGCTTGAAGGGTGTGCGAGAACTCGCGCGAGGCCGCCGTCTGTGGTGCACAGCAGCACGCCTGTGGTCTCGGCGTCGAGACGGCCGATGGGAAACAGTCGCCGCGAAGAAGGCAAGAGCTTCGCCACGGTCGGCCTGCCGTGTTCATCGTCCATGGTCGTGATGATGCCGGCTGGCTTGTTCAGGACAAGCGTGACGTGCTCCGCGAACGCCTCCTTGCGCACGCGCTTGCCGTTGACCGACACGATATCCGCTGCTGGATCGATCGACTCACCAAGAGCAGGCCGCCGGCCGTTGACGGTCACGTGCCCGTGCCGGATCAGCTCGTCGGCCGCTCGCCGCGACGCAACACCGCGATCGGCAAGGAACTTGTTAAGCCGCAGCTTACCGCCGGCGGTCGGTTTCACTGCGGTGAGGAGCTTACGTTGAACTCGCCCGCCGCCAATCCGTCGCGCAGCCTGGCTGCAAGCGTGGCAGCCGGCGCGTTGTCGTCGCTGATCGTCGCGACCTTTGGATCTTCGAACAGCGCATAGAATTCGCGATACGGGGCGTAATTTTTGATCTTGCCTTCGGAACGCATGGCTGCACGGCGAGCACAGAGCTCGATGGTCGGGCGCAGTGCGACAAACGCAATCGGGATTTCTTTGAGAATCCTTCGCGCCGTTGGCAGAAAGTCAGGAGGTATCGAAAAGTCGAGCAGCACGTCGAAACCGGAACGCGCGAACGGCACGGCCGCGGCAGTCATCGAGCGCATGATAATGTGAAAGCTTTCGCGGCGAGAACGCTTCCCGGGACGCACGATGAACTTCCAAAACGCGTCGCCTTCGAGATAGACCCAGGAGCCCTCCAACAAAGGCAAGAGCAGATGCGCGACGGTGGACTTACCAGCGCCGATGGGGCCGGAAAGCATCACGACCCGGCCGGCTTGCATCTGGGCGGAGGTGCGCTCGCGCTTAGCGGTCTTGCTCTGCGCTGGCCAGCGACATGGCTTCCTTGGTGACGGACTTCAAGAACTCTTCATTGCTATCGGTCCGCCGGAAGCGCTCCAAGATGAGCTCCGTCATCTCTTGCGTACCGAGCACTGCCGTCGCACGTCGCAGCATGACGACCTTGCGCAGCTCTATCTCGCTGAGCAGCAGTTCCTCATGCCGGGTGCCCGAACGTTTGATATCGACGGCTGGGAAGATGCGGCTGTCGGCGAGCTTGCGCACGAGATTGATCTCCATGTTGCCCGTGCCTTTGAACTCTTCGAAGATAACGTCATCCATCTTGGAGCCGGTCTCGATCAGCGCGGTCGCGACGATCGTGAGACTGCCCCCACCCTCGATGTTTCGTGCCGCGCCGAAGAACCGTTTTGGCCGGTGCAGCGCGCTCGTGTCCAAACCACCCGAGAGCGTACGGCCCGTAGAGGGCATCACTTGGTTCCACGCGCGGGCAAGCCGGGTGATAGAGTCAAGCAAGATGACGACGTCATGGCCGAGTTCGACGAGCCGTTTGCACCGCTCGAGCGTCAGTTCGGCGACCGCCGTGTGGTTTTCGGGATGCTCGTCGAAAGTCGAGGAGATGACCTCGCCCTCGATAGAGCGCCGCATGTCCGTGACTTCCTCGGGCCGCTCGTCGAC
Source organism: Vulcanimicrobiota bacterium (assembly GCA_019232725.1). Lineage (GTDB taxonomy): Bacteria > Vulcanimicrobiota > Vulcanimicrobiia > Eremiobacterales > Eremiobacteraceae > JAFANK01. The sequence goes on from JAFANK010000202.1 coordinate 3,559, forward strand.
GAGCAGCGCGAAGAGATCGCACTCGGGATGGTTGGCCGCGATCGCGTTCGCGATCTTCTTGAGCAACGTCGTCTTGCCGGCTTTGGGCGGGGAGACGATCAACGAGCGCTGACCCTTGCCGATCGGGCAGAATAGGTCGAAGACCCGGCCGCACATCTCCAGTGACGACGTCTCCATCTTGAGCCGGTTGTCGGGATAGACGGGGATCAGTTTGTCAAATTGCGGTCGGCCGCGCAGCGCTTCGGGATCTTGCCCATTGACGGCATCCACCTTGAGAATGCCGTGATATTTTTCGTTGTCTTTGGGATCGCGGATTTGCCCGGCGATGAGATCGCCCGTCCGCAGCTCAAAGCGGCGGATCTGGGATTGCGAGATGTAGACGTCGTGCGGACCTGGACGCATGTTCTCGCGCCGCAAAAAGCCATACCCTTCAGGCAATATCTCGAGCACACCGATGGCGAAATTCAACCCGGCGGCGGCTGCTTGCGCTTCGAGGATGGGGAAGATCAAATCTTGTTTCTTGATGCGCTGGAGGTCTTTGATACCGAGCGTCTTGGCAAGCTCGACAAGCTCGGTCCGCGTCTTCTCTTCGAGCTCTTTGACGGATAAGAACGGCATCGTCTCGCCGTCCTTGGTTTGGAAGCTTTTCGGCGGAGCCTGTTCCCGCTCTTGATATGTCCGGGCTGGGAAGACGCGCTGCACGCCGCGTTCGCGGTTACCGCGGTCGTAGCGACCGCCGCGGTCGTATCTGCCACCCCGGTCAGAGCGCTCGCCGCGATCATATCGCTCGACCCGCTCCGGTCGATCGTTCCGATCGTAGCTTTGCGTGCGCTCGGGCCGCTCGCGCTCGTAACCGTCGGCGCGATCCGCATAATCGTCTCGCTGGCGAGGCGCATACGAACCGGACGGGCCATTGGCCCGCGATCGTGGGCGAGAGTGTTGGTGGGGAGGAGGAGCCGGAGCCGGGTGTGAGTCTTTTTCGTCGCTCGATTGCGACGTATATTCAGTATCTTCTTGCACGCCTTTTTCAGCCTATGGGGAAATCAGTGTGAGCAAAACGCATATCGATAAGACGACAGCTTGTCGTCGTGACCTAAGTGAGTGGATTTGAGGGCGAAGTTTGGAAGCTGACTCGATTCAAATGTTGATGTCGAGCGCGCTGCCGCTACTATATCACAGCGGGCCGAGCGGCGTCAACGGACGCTACTGTGCGCTTACCTACTTTATCGGCTGTGCGCGGTAGGTCTTTAGGGCGGACACGCCGGCGACGGTATGGTGAAACGCTTAGGCTGTGCGGGTCGAAAAAGCGAAGTGGCCACGCCTGTGCGCTGCTCAATCCGATCCGGCCGCTGGTCGCAAACGTTTGGGCATGTGGACTCGCAGGAGCGATCACCAAATCCCCTTGCCGCAAGTCCGCGCCGTCGGCGCGCAGATCGATGGCAAGCGCCCGGCACAGGTTGCCCGGCCCACTTGCGAGCGCTTCGACAGGGATGCCGCTGCCGCGGCGCTTCTGCATGGCCGCGACGCCGGCGAGCGGCTCGAGAGCACGGATGAGCACGGCAGCGCCGATCCCGGGCGGCTCGGTCGTGACGTTGAGACAGAAGTACATACCATATATAAGGTAGACATATGCGAAGCCCCGCCGCCCGAAAAGCGTCGCAGTGCGTGGCGTCGGGCCGCGATACCCGTGACATGAGGGATCGACGAGGGGCAGATACGCCTCTGTCTCCACAATTCTACCGGACAGCAGTTCGCCCGCGTCAGGCTCGCCTGCAGGAATGCGACGGTAGAGCGTCGCTCCGATCAACCGCTTTGCGACGGCGATGGTCGGCCCATCGAACAGATCGGCTCGAATATCAGTTCGCAGTTGACCGCGCGGCGCACGTGCGTGATGATGGAGCTGGACACCTTGCTTGGGAAACATCTTCGAGGTTATAGATTATGAAAGCTCGAGGCTTCTCCCTTACCGAGTTGCTCATCAGCACGTCAATCATCGTGATGCTGCTCATCGCGGTTGGGGCCGTGATCGTGCAGACATTGCACGTGCAGATCTTCCATTTGAGCCGTGCCGAGTCAAGCCGCACGGTTTCGAGTTTGGCCGAACGTCTTTCAGAGGAAGCGCGCACGGCAACGGCTGTGTTCATCCCGTCCATCGATGTGCTAGGTCAGCCCAACGGCGGTTCCTACGGCGCACACGAAGTCGATTTCTTCCGCCGCCTCTCGGCGGGCGGCGACGCCTATGTCGCGTATCGCTTCGACGCTGCAACACAGGCAGTCACACGATACGAGTACGTGCCATCCACGGGAGGCGTTGCCATATCCAATAGTGATTTAGCCGCCAGCGGGGTCGCGGGATTTTCAGCTGAACGCGAGGCGGTCTCGAGTTCAGGCATAGTGGCCGGAACAAGCGACCCGCTCTCCGTGTCGATCAACTATGGCGCCCCGGAGTTGGTTGGCGGCAATGATGTCATCGTCGTGCAAGTGCAGGGCATCTCGCCCAAAGGAGTGCCAAAAAGTGTCACGACCATTCATCTTGCATCGCACGCCGCGCCGACCTCGCTTGCTCTGCTCGCACCCAGGACCAAGCCAACACCACCCCCGAGCACAAAGACCTATCCTTTCATAATTCTGCGGCCGGGTTTCCCAGTCACGCCTCCTCATGGTCCCATGCACGGCGGCGGCTCTGGGAACCCCGAACTTCTCCACTGGATTGCCGCTGAAGGGACGGCCCAGTTTTTGGGCGCTGGGGATTCGGCGGGCGGTTCATGGTTCGAGCTGAGTTCATTCTATGGCAGCTTGACGTCAGGTGTGTACGCTTTTCGAGATAAAGACGGTTCATCTATAACTGCAATCATCAGCTGTGCCGATGGCCCGTGTCCTGTCTTTCGTCCACTACCGGTTAGCGCTCCGGGAGTCACGCCTGGTTCGCTCGCGTTCACTCAGACTCCATAATATATGACGCAGGACCGCTAATTTCTTAACTAAAACTTAGCCTAAGGCACAGGGCTTGAGCTACACAGGGATGTGGGCCTGGCCGTGCGCTTTTTTCGTTCTTCCACAGGGTCGAGGAGGAAGAAGGTAATGCCTAAGACGCTACTACGGCTGTTCGTAGCGATGGTTTTCGTCTGCTCATTTCTGATCTGCCAGGCAACGCCGACACTGGCGGGTACGACGGGCAGCATCGACGGTCGCGTGACCGACGAACTCGGCAAACCTCTCACGGGCGTGCATGTCACAATCGTTTCGCCGTCATTTCAGATCAAAACGGCCAGCGGGTCCAACGGGTTTTACACGGCAACCGGTCTCGTGCCGGACACCTATACGGTCACGTTTGCTGAAGAAGCGTATCAGACGCAGGTGATCCGGGGCATCACCATCTCCCAAGACCAAGTCTATGTGCTTGACATCCAGCTGACGAAAGAGGTCAAGACGCTCGCCCGAGTGCCCGTGCGCAGCTCAACCGCACTTGTCCAGCCTTCCAAGACTGTCAACCAGTACACGGTGACGCCGTCAGGCATCCAGACAATCACCGGCACGCCGCAGAACATATCGGAGACCGATGTCCTTAATGCCCTGCCAGGCGTGACGACCGACAACACCGGCTATCCGATCATTCGTGGTGGCGCCGAAAACGATGAGGGCTTCGAATATGAGGGCATCGATGCAACCGAACCCGTCACCGGACAGTTCATCAACAGCTTGACGCTCAACGGCGTCTCCCGTCTGCAGCTTTCGACCGGCGGCTACGACGTTAGTGAGGGCAACACTAACTCAGGCGTGGTCAACGTGGTCGCCAAGCGCGGTACTTTTCCGGGTGCCGGGCAAGCGACAATGGACGTCGGCTGGCCGAACTTTAACCATCGCCTGTCGTTTGACTATGGTAGCTCGACTCCCGACAATCGTTTCAGCTA
>JAFANK010000268.1 GCA_019232725.1 Vulcanimicrobiota bacterium
GATCGGCAGCCATGATCGGGGCGCGCGCGTAGCACACCGGCTCGCGATCGATTTTCCGGATCGGGTCGAGAAGCTGGCCGTGCTCGATATCGTCCCGACGATCGAGCATTTCGAGCGCGCGAATATGCAGTTCGCACTCGGGTATTACCATTGGTTTTGGTTCGCGCAGCCGCATCCTTTCCCGGAAGTGCTGATCAACGCCGCGCCCGAGACCTGGTTCGCCTTCCACACGACACGGACCTCGCAACCGCCCCCCTTCTTTGTGCCGGAAGCGCTTGCCGATTATCTCGAGGCAGTTCGCAATCCCGACACGATCAGAGGTATCTGCGAAGACTATCGCGCAGCGGCCAGCATCGATCTCGAGCATGATCGCGCCAGCCGCGCGGAGGGTCGGAAGGTGCAGTGCCCAATGCTGGTGCTGTGGGGATCGAAGGGACGGATCGGCACCTGGTATGAAGCACTGGCGATATGGCGCGAGTATTGCCGTGCTGAGGTTATCGGCGGCGCGGTCGACAGCGGGCACTACATCTCCGAGGAAGCGCCGGACGCGGTGCTCGACTGGTTCGGTCGCTTCTTTGGCTGATCCGAATGCGCAGGGGAGGGTCGAAATGCGGCTCAACGATAAGATTGCAGTTCCCGCCTAGGCGCGTGGAGCGCGTCTAATGGCGGATATAAAATCGGAATCGCCGCGAGCCACTCGCTCACTCGCGAGCGCTCTCACCATCGCGGACCTACGACGCCTGGCGCGCCGGCGGCTTCCGCGCGCCGTATTCGACTTTATCGATGGCGGAGCGGGGGACGAAGTTACCCTCCGCGACAACGAAGCGGCGTTCCGGGATTGGGTGCTGCTGCCACGGGTCGCAGTCGACGTGAGCCGTCGGTCACTGCGAACGACCATCCTCGGTGGGGCTTCCGAACTGCCACTGATGCTGGCGCCGACAGGCCTTGCCGGTTTCTATTGGCCTGCGGGCGAGATCGCGGCGGCGAGCGCGGCGGCGGCCGCTGGGGTTCCGTTCTGCCTTTCAACCAACTCCGTCGCCTCGGTCGAAGCCGTCGCGAAAGCGGTGCCTGAATGCGAGCGCTGGTTTCAGCTTTATTTCCTGAAAGACCGCGCGTGGATGCAGGCGCTCGTGAAGCGTGCCAAGGACGCGGGCTACCGCGCACTTTGCATCACGGTTGATCTGGCGGTGCAGGGTCGGCGCGAACGCGACGTCCGCAATGCCTTCACCATGCCGCTTCGTCCCCACGCGCGAACGGTGCTCGATCTTGCACGCCGACCGCGCTGGCTCGCGGGCGTGCTCTCATCCCCACCCCGATTGGGCAATTTCGAAACCTCGGATCGATCGCAGTTCACGTCTGTGGCGCAGCATGTCGCCACTCTATTTGACCCTTCGGCTTCTTGGGACGACGTCGCCCGCTTTCGTGATTTGTGGTCCGGTCCAGTCGTGATCAAAGGCGTGCTGCATCCGGACGATGCCTGCAAGGCCGTTGCGATTGGCGCGGATGCCGTTATGGTCTCTAATCACGGTGGGCGACAGCTCGACCATGTTCCGGCGCCAATTTCCGTGCTCCCCGACATCGTCGCGGCCGTAAGCGGTCGGGCCGAAGTCATTCTTGATGGCGGGGTGCGACGCGGCACCGATATCCTGAAAGCTCTCGCGCTTGGGGCTTCGGCTTGCAGTATCGGCAGGGCTTTTCTTTGGGGGCTTGCGGCTGGCGGCCGCGAGGGTGTGGGGCGCGCCATTGCCATCCTCCGCGACGAACTCGATAATGCAATGACGCTGTTGGGGACGGCTCGGATCGAGGACGTCTCGGCGACGCACGTGCGGTCCCGCCAGCCGGGGAATGGAGGGATGCGAGCATGAATAACGCTAACGGTTTCCCGGCAGGCGTTCTCCTCGCCTATTACGGCGACGACTACACCGGATCTTCAGCGGTCATGGAGGCTACCGCGTTTGCTGGCTTGCAGACCGTGCTGTTCCTCGAGCCACCAACGCCAGAGCGGTTGACCCAGTTCGCGGATCACCGCGTGATCGGCATTGCGGGTGTTGCACGGTCGCAAAGCCCGGCATGGATGGACCGCCAGCTGCCGCCGATATTCCAGTTGTTGCGCGGCCTCGCGGCACCGATCTCGTTCTACAAGGTGTGCTCGACTTTCGACTCTGCCCCGCATGTTGGCTCGATCGGGCATGCAATCGATCTCGCTGTTCCGATACTCGGTGGTCGATGGCATCCGCTCCTGGTGGCCTCGCCCGACATGGGACGCTATCAAGTGTTTGGGCATCTGTTCGCGATGATTAACGAGGTTGGATACCGGCTCGATCGGCATCCCTCGATGTCGCGCCATCC
>JAFANK010000277.1 GCA_019232725.1 Vulcanimicrobiota bacterium
GGTTATTCTTGAGCAGACTCGCGAACAGCGCGAAAAACTTCACGCCATCCATTTGTGCGACCTGTTTGACTGGTGCGGTTTTCGCATCGATGGTTGGATCGACGGTGCCCGCTGGTGGCGTGTACGATTTGCCATATGCGCTCAACGGAACGAGTTTCATGCCGTCTTGCACCTTGTGTGCGGCCGCATAATCTTCGGGAGATCCAGTGCAATAGATCCGGCCGATCATCCACACCATCGCAGTCGGCGACTTGACCTGCTTGACGCCGGAGGGCAAACTTCCGGTCCAGCCTGGTCCGGTGATGGCATACGTCTGGGCACCGGTTCCGGTCGTGCGCTTTCCGGGTGATATGAACACGTCGGTCCAGCCGGACAGCATCGGGAAGAGCGCATAGCGATCGCCCATCGCAGGAATGCTGAGCACCATTGGCCCTTTGCTCAAATCCATCCACGCAAATTCATACAAGGTATCTGCGTTCGGCGAGACCACGTCCTCAAAGGCAGCGGTCGGATAGGCTCGCATGAGCGCAAGTTGCCCCATCGGGGCCCTCGTCGTCCCCGCGGTTGCCACGTTGGTGGATACCCGGCGTGTTATCTCCATGAGGACAAGCGGATAGGCATAGATATATGCCTGCGTCGCAAGGCTATTCGCTTGGTCGGCGGACAAAGCAGCCGACGCCCTTGCTGCGCCAACAACGCTGGCAACAGATAAGAAGACGCTTGACAAAAGCATCCCCAAAACGACGAGCCGTCTTGAAGTCTGCATGACGTCCCTCCCGAATAAGAACGAGGCTAATGCACGAGAATGGCGATTGAAGAGTACGGTCTGATTCTATATGAGATCCGCACAAAAAGCTAGAAACGGAAAATCATCTAGTGGAGGTACTGGATCCGCAGTTGAATCCGGTGCATTTGACCAAAACTATCGAAGCGGGTGAGTCCAGCTGTACCATAACCAAGAGAGTATTTCCAATAAGGTGTTTGCCACCAGTTGAAGCCGACCCAGCCGAGGCCTTGTGTACCGCCGCTCACGCCCGCGTCGGACAGATTCACGCGCGAGTATTGCACCACGAATTCGTACGCGCCGGAAGGTTTCATCGGGATGATGCGCGTCGCATACCCAGCATTGGTGTCGTAGGGTCGATTCTCTCCAGTGAGGACCCAGCTCCCGACAAAGTAATATCCATAGAAGTTCGGGTTGCCAACCTCGGGCGCGTTCACCCACGCCCGCGAATACTCACTTAAGAATGTCAGCCCGCCATGGGTCGCGAGAAATTCGTAGTTGAGCTCGTTGGCATATTTACCTGGAAAGTTTCCGGTGTCCACATAAAACGAGGCGATGTCAGACTGCGGCTTTCCTTGGAATCGTAACAAACCATTGGACGCGCCGCGATAGCGATAGTCGGCGCCGAAGTGAAGATAGTTTTGCCGATTGGCTGAGAGCAGAGGGACGGCGGTTAAGCGCGCCGACGCTTGATTGGAGCTCTTGTCGATCTCATACAGCCCTGCCGCCCACGTCATGTGCTTGTTGAGCGCCGTGTTGCTCAGGTCTACTCCCCAGCTACGCGATTGATAGAACGGAAGTATCACGCGCTCCAGCGAGGGGAGATTGGCCGCGAGCGCGACCATCTCGTAGCCATATGTCTCTTTTTGCTTACCGATCTGCAGACGACCGATCGATTTTATGGGGAACCCGATGTACATGTCGTAAAGGCCGAACAACGGCTCGTCAGGGGTTCGATCGAGCCCGTTATAATTGGCAGCGACATACCAATTCACTGCGGGCGAAAAATTGCTCGCTAAGATGACGCGTGCAGCGCGCAGTTGGGCCTGATCGTGTTGTTCGCCGACCTGATTGAGGTTCGTCTGATCTTGCCAGAACCACGTATAGTCGCCGAGGAACGCAAATCCAAGATTGATGCGCCGGGTGTATGTTGGTGCCGGCGGCGATGCGGCCGGCGTTGGAGTTGGTGAAGGAACATGCGTGGCTGGCGTTTGCTGCGCTGGAGGTTGTGCGAAGGCTGCGCCGTTTTGGAGGGGAAGAGCAAAGAGCGCGACCGTAATAAAAATGGTGGTAGATACAGTGACCCAATGACCTGGGAACGAGCGGCTCCCCACCGCTCATCGCTTGCGTTGGAAATACCAGGCATTCCTCCCCACGATCGGAGGTATGCTAGTGCGAACTAAAACGATACTTGAAATTCAGCCGAAACGTCCAACCAGGCGTACCATCGACCGCGGCAAGGTTTTTCTCCGCCTCGACGCCGGCTGCGAGCTGCCCACCTGTGTACCTGTAATTTCTGGCGATACGCACGCCGAGTGGCACGGCCGGCCATTGGTTGTTCTCCCAGTTGTACTTGAAGTTCATCTGTGAGGTGCCGAGAATCCAGCCGTTCTTAAGAGCAAAACTCAGCTGTGGTTGAAACTCGGTTTGAGAAACATTGGCTCGAGACTTCGGACCGGCAAACGAGAAATAGGTCGACGCGAACCATCCAATGACCGTCATACCGTGCGAGTAGACATAGCCACCCGAGGGCCCGCCCGACCATTTGCCTGAGCCTAAGTCAGCCGAGGAGGCTGTCGGAATCTTGAAAAGCGGTCCGAGTACCCACTTCGCCTCTTTTGACCCGAGATATTCAAGGAAGGTCAGCGTGGTGTCACCGTTGCCTTTCTGAGCGCCGGGCGGCGCAGAAGTCACGATCGGCACTTTGAATTTGATCAACTGCAAGGTATGTGGCAGCAGAAGCGTTGGAATCTTTTGCGCGATGGCGCCAAGGGGGATCTGGCCGCGGACGTTGATTTGATTGCTCGAGCCGGAGAGGCCGTCGTAACTTGGCGAAACCTCATCTTCGAGCGAGAACCATAGGCTCGGTACCAAAGGCGCATCAAAATCCGGCGCATCCTCGGGGGAAAGCGACGCGGTTGGCGAGGGGCTTAGCGGTGCAGACGCTTGGTCCGCCTTTGCGACTCCGTAGTTCACAATCGTGCCGCAAAAGACTAGTGCAAACGCGAGCATGCGGACCGAGGAGCGGGGCTTGTACGAGTCTCGCGGATGGGCAGGCATGGAGGCCGCTGTTATGCTCCCAGCAACATCGCTCCTATGAGATGAAGCGCGCGAGGCAGTGTCCTCGTGAGCTTCCAATATCTCCGGATGAAGTTGGGCACGGTGAATGTGCGTTCAGGCGGAAATCCGGCATCAGTGCTTGAGCTTTCCAAGATCATGCGCGCAGCCGGCTGTTCCACGATCGTCTTTTCCGAATTCCGCGACAACCTGGCCGGCAAGGCCCTGTTGCGCGACCTCCAAGGACACGGGTATCGTTATTTCGCGTTCTCGAGTGACGTCCGCGGCGTGCTCGTGGTGTCTCAGCAAGGTTTTGATGCGACGGTCAATCCCGGGGGCTTGGCGACCTTTCCCA
>JAFANK010000020.1 GCA_019232725.1 Vulcanimicrobiota bacterium
CACTGAGCATGTCGCAAAGCCACGAACGACGTATAAGCCTCCTGCCAATCACCCTTGGCGCATAGCGGGGGTGAGCAAACTGCGGCAAAAGTACCCTGGGGAAGCCTTTACTTAGAAAATCAGGGACACCAGCGCTCGGGAATAACAGCCCGTGCCAACGGCACGCTGACGCTTATGTAGCGCCTACCTGCGATGCACCATCTCCTCTGCTCGCTCGACACCGCCCTCGACCGCTCGCCCAGCGCCCGTGACGAGGCCGACGATCCAACGAATGGTCGCGAAGATGCCGATCAACGAGAAGATGAACATCACGCCAATGACCCACAATGCAGCGTGCGCCAAGTGCGTCAGGAAATCACCCATGAGCGCTCTCCTTCCTTAGCGGTGCATGTCACTTTCCCCGGAAGGACCGGGTTTCATGCAAGGCATGCCCGTAGCTTTTTGACTTCCGGTACGAACTGCGCTTGTTCTTCCGTGCGCGGCCGAGGGAGCGTCACGGTGATGATGTCTTTGAGCGTGCCGTTTTGCATCACGCCGATCCGGTCAGCCAAGAGTACCGCCTCCTCGAAGTGATGCGAGATCATCACGATGGTCTTGTTCGTCGCTTTCCAGATAGCGAGCAGTTCGCTCCGCAACTCGTCAGAGATGACCGGATCTAGCGCCGAAAATGGCTCGTCCAAGAGCAGCACATCGGACTCCACCGCCAGCGCTCGCGCAATGCCGACGCGTTGGCGCTGGCCGCCCGAGAGCTCGCGCGGGAATTTCGCCGCGAACTCGTCGAGATGGACCATGTGCACATAGCGCTCCGTGACCGCCTGCATCTTGGCCGCATCGAAGCCCTGCATGCGGGCCGCGAACGCGACGTTGTCCTCAACCGTTAGCCACGGCAAGAGCGCGTAGGATTGGAACACCATGCCCACGTGCGGGGGTTTGGTCATCACACCTTGGCTCGGTGTGAGTATGCCGGCGATGAGTTTGAGCACCGTCGATTTACCGCATCCTGACGCTCCCACCAAGCAGAAGAACTCGCCGGCCTGAATAGAAACGGAGAAGTCGCGCACCACATAGACTGGCGGATCTTCATAGGTCTTGTAGACATGCGTCAGGACGACGGGCGCGCTCATCAATCGAACTTGAAGCGTTGGGCCAAGCGCAACAGGGGTTGCCATACCGCGATATTGATGAGCGCCACCAGCGCGATCATGGCGCACAGCGTTGCGACGAAGATGGCCGTGTCGCCCCGCGCATTGGAATCCACGAGCAGGCTTCCCAGCCCCAGCAAATCCTGCGATGGATTGCCGTTGGGGATGTAGGTATGCAACACCTCAGCAACGATGACCACGGTCCATCCTTGCGCCCAGGCGAGCAACGATCCGGTCACGATAAACGGAAAGATCGCGGGCAATGTGATGTACCAAAATTTCCGCACGCCGCGGACGTTGAAGACCCAGGCCGCAGAGTTGATGTCGTCGGGGATGGTCTGTAAGCCGCCGATCACGGGGAATACGATGTTCCATATCATGGTCAGCAGTATGACGAAGACCGCGGCAAGCTCGAAAGCGCGGTAGGCTGTGAAGAACACGACGACCACCGGAAAGAACGCAAGCACCGGCACCGACTGCAGCACATCCGCTATCGGCAGGAAGATCCGCTGGATGCGCGGCGTGCTTGCGATCCCCAAAGCGAGCGGGATCGAGATGAGCAACGACAAGATGTACGCGAGCAGCATTCGCGAAAACGTATTGATGGTTGCGATCACGATGACGCGGGCCGATACCCGTTGGATGTCAAAGGCGTTTTTCGGGTTCGCGAAGTGGACGAGGACGATGGAGAGCGTTATGGCAAGCGCAATCACGATGGCAATAGACATCAACCGGCGCGTCAATGGCGCCGAATGCAGTCGAGCCCGGACGTGATCAGGAGCTATCGCCATCGCTCGTATGCGCCATTTCGGCGCCCGCGGCCGCGTACATCTTGGCCATGAGCTGCCGCCTTGCGGGTACGCGGGTGATCGTGCGGTTGCCCGAGCAGCGCGATGCGCAAGCCATCGCGCGGTACTTCGGCGAGAATGCGCAGCATTTGGCCGTATTCTCTCCCGCACCTGTCGAATACGCTGACCCGGCTCTGTGGCGGTTGCGCATCGAGACCATGCGGCGGCAATACGCCGATGGCGATTCCTGCCTGACGTTTCTCTTCGATCTCGACGATGCACAAGTCATCGGCACTGCCAATCTCTCGGAGTTCGTGCGCGGTCCGTTCCAAGCAGCCTATCTCGGCTACTCGGTGGCAAAAGCGCGAGAAGGTCAAGGCCTGATGCATGAAGCCCTGCGGTTGCTCATCGATTTTGCGTTCGGCGAGCTGCGGCTGCATCGCATCATGGCTAATCACATGCCACGGAACGAGCGTAGCGCGGCCTTGTTGCGCAGGCTCGGCTTCGTGCGCGAGGGGCTGGCGCGTGAATACTTGCGCATCAATGGTGTCTGGGAAGACCACGTGCTGACATCGCTCACCAATAGCGCTTGGCGCGCGGACTAGCGACGGCCAAGCACCCCTCGCGCGATCAGGTACATGCGCGCGTTGATCACCAAAAAACGCCACAGCTGATAGGGGATGAACTGCCGCCAAAACGTTCCCACTCTTTTTTACTCCGGGATGAGCTGCCATCCCGGATGGCCCTGCAGTTTCCACATGAAGGCGGATTGAAGCGCACGTTTTGTCCACGCACCGGCCAACCCAACATCAAGCTCGCACAAACGAAGATCCCGGCCATAGGATGGATAGCGCTTGAAATCGCGCGCCACCGGCATCATGATGATCGACGCAGCCGATCCATGGAAGAACGAATTGCCCATCGAGGCGATGCAGGCGGCTGGGATCTCCGACATGCGGGCCTGATGCGTCGGTGCACGGCCTTCGATCTGATCGACGATGTTGAGCGCGACGGTCTTGCCCATGATGCCAGACGCCATGCCCGTGCGTGGCACCGATGCCTGAATGGCGACGCCGTTGGGGGATTTTTTCGGCTTGGACAGCGGATGCGGCGGCGCGAATGCGATGCCGGCCGCGTACAAGTGCTCAAATCGCGGCGAGCGATACGTCGCGGGCCAGTCAGCGGCTGCGTAGTTGTCGTAGGACTTGGGCGTGTAGTCCGCGTCGACGTTCATGAACCCGTTGGGTTGGGTCATCTCGGCCGTGATGTCATGACCATCCGCGGCGACGTACTTCATCGGCATCCCGCGAAACTGCGGAATGAACATTGCGAAGTCGAAATCGAGGCTGGCCGGATCAGATCCCGCCTGTTCGAAGTGCACGCGTCCTGGATCCACTTTGGTGACGCCTGCAGCCATGTACGTCTTGATGTTGCGCTCGTCGAGAAGCATGCGCACGAGGCTCGCGCCAGTGGCGATAACGCCCCGTTTACGCGCCTCGATACCATCGACGCCGAAGTCGCCGGCTTCCGGCTCGTTGGTCAGCCAGACGAGCTCTGCACGGTCGCGTACGCCACGACGTTGCAGATCGGCTTCGACGTTCATAAGGTACTCGAAGGCTGCGCCCTCGCACGTCGCGGCCGGATGGCCTATGCCGATCACCAACCGCCGCCGCGAGCCCTTGTGTAAGGCGCGGACGAGGTCCACGTACTCGTTGCGCGTCTGCATCGCGTGTTCGATCGTGCAAATGCTGAGCGTCGTGCCCACGCGAGGCCCAAGTCCAGGCGTGCCGTCGAAGTTGAGACACGGCCCCGTCGCGTTGACGCAGAAATCGTAGTCGAGCGTTTCCCGACTTCCATCTCCGTCACAAACGATGACCACATTGGATTCGGGATGAATTTCGACTGCACGCGCATCCTGGTACGCAGCGCCGATGCGTTCGTAGACTGGCGCGAGTGCGAACTGGCATGACTCGGGTGACATCGTGTCTGTGCCCACCCAAATGAGGCCTGGGAACCATGTAAAGCGATTACCTGGCGACACGACATGGATGTCAGCTTTGCCGCGTAGGCGCGCACAAAGATGCAAGGCCGCTGTATGGCCGGCAAAGCCCGCTCCTAAGATCACGACCTGAGGCTTCATCACGCTCCTAGGGCGCAGCAATGCCACCGCGCGAGCAGCATACCGCGCGGGTGGTGCCTGACTGAGGAAAGCAGCGTGAAGAGGCGGCTCCGGCAGCTTCACATCTTCTTCTAATAGCGCTCGAACAAAGATGTTGCTCCCGCTTCGGGATCAGGCCAGTTTGCGAACCTCCGGCCATCGGAAGCAGCTGGTCGTGTGGTCGTTCACCATGCCAACCGCCTGCATGAAGGCGTAGCAGATCGTCGGGCCGACGAATGTGAAACCCGCTTCGCGCAATGCGACGCTCATGGCCTGGGCCTCTTTGCTGGTCGAAGGAAGCGCGCGACTACTCTTAT
>JAFANK010000044.1 GCA_019232725.1 Vulcanimicrobiota bacterium
GGCCCCTTAGCTCCTGATCAAGGCGAGGACCTCGTCGCGTTTGCTCGCCAAGAGCTCGGGCGTATCGGCTTCAACGTTGAGCCGGAGGAGGGGTTCGGTATTGGATGGCCTGACGTTGAACCACCAATCATCGTATTGGATGGTCACGCCGTCGAGGTGATCGATTGCCCGTGCATCGGCGTAGCGCCGCTCGATTTGCGCGAGCTTCGCTTTGATGTCGGCGACCTCGCTATTGATCTCACCGGAGCGGTGGCGCCGATCCAACGGCGCCAACAGTTCGCTTAGGGGCTTGCCTTCGTCAGAGACAAGCGCGAGCACGAGCAAGAGCGCGATCAACCCTGAGTCGGCGTAGTAGTGATCGCGGAAATAGAAATGGCCGGAATGCTCGCCGCCGAAAATCGCGTTGCGTTCGCGCATGATGCCCTTGATGATAGAATGGCCGACGCGCGTGCGCACGGGCTCGCCACCTGACGCCCGGATCACTTCGGGAACGCTGCGCGAACAGATGAGGTTGTACAGTATCGTTGTGCCAGGATGCGTGCGCAACAGCATTTTGGCAACCAGCGCGGTCACCATGTCGCCGCCGACGAGCGTGCCATGTTCGTCTGTGATGAAGACCCGATCGGCATCGCCGTCGAACGCGGCGCCGAGATCGGCCTCGTGCTCGCGCACCGCCGCCTGGACTGCGGCCATGTTTTCGGGTTCGATCGGGCTTGCAGGGTGGTTGGGAAACGTGCCGTCCAATGTGAAGTAGAGCGGGATCAACTGCACCGGCAAGCGCTCGAAGACGGCGGGCACGATATGTCCGGCCATGCCGTTGCCCGCATCGATCACAATGCGCAGCGGTTTCATCGCAGCGGGGTCGATGAACGAGAGACAGTGCGCTGCGAAATCGGGCAGGACGTCGCGGTGTTGGATGTTCCCAATGGCCTTCGGCGTGGGGAATGAACCCCTGGCGACCAGATCGCGGATAGCAAAGACGCCGGTGTCCGCCGACAACGCGATCGCATCTTCGCGGCAAAGCTTGAAGCCGTTATAGTCTTTCGGATTGTGCGACGCGGTGATCATCGCGCCGGCCGGATAGCCGAACTTGCCAACCGCGAAATAGAGCTCATCGGTCGACGTCAGCCCGAGATCGATGACGTCAGCGCCCTGCGTGGTCACGCCGCTCGCGAAGGCCTCGAACAATGCCTCGGAGCTCAGGCGCATGTCGCGCCCGACCGCCACACGAGGGGCGCCGAGATATTCGACAAATGCGCGGCCAATCGCATGTGCCGACGGCTCGTCGAGCTCGCCCGGGTAGATGCCGCGAATATCATAGCTCTTGAAGATATCGAGGTTTACTGCTGCGCGCATAATCCTACATGTAGGGGCGGCACTTCATGTGCCGCCCTTTAATGTGTGGCGACCGACGCGTAATGTTGCAGCCACAAAATGGCTGCGATGACCGCTCCGAGCATGACGAGCAACCGCCACAGCTGTGGGGGCTGCGGCGCCTGCTGCCATTTGCCGAAAGACATCTCCCGCAGGTTCGTCCCGGCGGTGGCGACTGACCTCTTAGCGCGTGCGCGTGCGGCCCGTCAATGCCCGATCACAGGTCGTGGTACAGATAGAACTCGTATGGGTGCGGGCGGATGCGCACTTCTTGCAGCTCTTTCATGCGCTTGTAGCCGATCCACGTCTCGATGAGATCGCGCGAGAACACACCACCTTCAAGCAAGTAGCCGTGGTCGTCCTCGAGCGCCGTCAACGAGGCGTCCAAACTGCCCGGCACGGACTTGATCTTGCGTGCTTCGCGCTCGGGAAGATCGTAGATGTTCTTGTCGATCGGTCCGAACCCGGCTTTCGTCGGGTCGATCTTGCGCTTGATGCCGTCGAGCCCCGCCATCAGCATGGCGGAAAAGGCCAGGTATGGGTTCGCGCTCGGATCGGGCGGCCGGAATTCGATGCGTTTGGCTTTGGCGAATTTTGCACCGGTGAAGAATATCGGCACGCGAACAGCGGCCGATCGATTGCCTTTGGAAAACGCCACGTTGACCGGCGCTTCATAATGCGGCACGAGTCGCTTATACGAATTCGTCGTCGGCGCGCAGAAGGCCATCAGCGAATCGATATGCGTCAACAGCCCACCGATGTAATAGAGCGCGAGTTGTGACAGCTCGGCATAGCCGGCGGTCGAATAGAACAGGTTCTTGCCGGCTTTCCACAGGCTCTGATGGACGTGCATGCCCGAGCCGTTGTCACCGAAAAGGGGTTTGGGCATGAACGTGACCGTCTTCCCATGGCGCCGGGCGACGTTCCGCGTGATGTACTTGTAGATCATGACGCTGTCGCACATCTGCAGCAGCGTATCGTAGCGCATATCGATCTCGGTCTGACCGGCGGTGCCGACCTCGTGATGGTGCATCTCGACGTCGACGCCCCATTCTTGCAAGCCCAGCACCATTTCAGAACGGATGTCCATGTGCTTGTCGGATGGCTGCACGGGGAAGTAGCCTTCTTTGGGACGCAGCGCATAGCCGGCGTTCGGCGTTTCCGTGTCGCCGGAGTTCCAATGGCCTTCCTCTGAGTCGATGGCAAAGCCCATCTGATACGGAGCGATGTCGAAACTGATGTGGTCGAAAATGTAGAACTCGAGTTCGGGACCGAAATATGCGGTGTCTGCGATGCCGGTCTTGCGGAGATACTCTTGCGCGCGCACCGCAAGGTTGCGAGGGTCACGACTGTATGCCGCCTGCTCGCGCGGATCGAACACGCTGCACACAAACGACGCGGTCGGGATGTTGCAGAAGGTGTCCAGACGCACCGATTTGGGGTCGGGCAAGAGCACCATGTCGCTTTCTTGGATCTCTTGAAAGCCGCGGATGCTCGATCCGTCAAAACCGATGCCCGCGGTGAAAGTGCCTTCGTCCACTTGATCGGCGGGCACGGAGGTGTGCTGCCACATCCCGGGCAGGTCGATGAACTTGAAGTCCACGATTTTGATGCCGCGCTTTTTGATGAAGTCCAACGCGGTCTTTCCCGCTGTAGCAGGTGGCACGTGATCGCTCCTCTCCTCGGCAAAAACCCGAATCTGGGGTCGGCTCTTGAGAGCCGATCTGCGCCTGGGGCGTGATGTCATGACACATCAGTTCCGACTCCGGGGCAGCCTTCTTTTAGCCTGCAGGCGAAGACCGCGCAGAGCTTATTGGCCTAATGGAGTTGTGGATAACTAGTGCTGACAGCCGCGGCAGAAATAGGTGCTCTCGCCGCCCGCGTGCACCGAGCTGACGCGATGCCCGCATCGCGGACAGGTCGCCTTGCCACGGCCGTGGATCTTCAAGAACGAACGGTCTTGCTTGTGCAGCGGGTGCTTGCCTTTGGCGTATTGCTCGTTGACGGTCGTAACTGCGCGCCCCAGAACGGTGCGCGTTGCGTCAAAGAGCCGCGCGCGCTCGTCGTCGGTGAGCGTTGAGGCTCGTCGCAGCGGACGCAGCGCGGCCTCGAACAGTATCTCATCCGCATATGCATTGCCGATGCCCGCCACAAATGCCTGATTGCGCAGCACGTTTTTGAGCTCGCCGCGGTGCCGTCGTAACCGCGTGAGAAATGTCTGCAGGTCCAAGTGCGGGTCAAGTGCATCGGGTCCGAGCTCCGCAAACGTCGGAATGTCGGCCGCAGGGTCGG
>JAFANK010000176.1 GCA_019232725.1 Vulcanimicrobiota bacterium
TCACACAACAAATACCGGCCGTGAAATGACTTCGTTCACGCTTGCCATTGGGCAGTCGCTTCCATCGCCCGCACGAAGCAAGGCTTCAACCCGTGCGACCCTGCGCGTCGCCGCCGTGCAGACATCTTGGCACGCCGATGCTGTCGAGCATGAGGAGATTTTGCGTCAAGGCATTCGCCTTTCGGCTGGCAAGGGCGCACGTGTAGTCTTCCTTCAAGAGCTGACGCTGTCACCTTATTTCGCCACGCGGGCCGATAGGTTCGCTGAAGCGGCCGCGTGCGCCGAGTCGATACCCGATGGTCGTACGACGCATTTCGCCACACGCATGGCGAGGGAAACGGGGGCCTTTGTTCACGCATCGCTGTACGAGCGAGCAGCTGATGGCAAGGGATTCAACACGGCAATTTGCGTGGCGCCGGACGGCACGCTGGTCGCCCGCACGCGCAAGATGCACATTCCACGATTTGCCGGATACCACGAGGATGCTTATTTCCGTCCGGGCGACAGCGGTTTTCCGACCTGCAACATCGCCGGCGCGACCTTCGCGTTTCCGACATGCTGGGATCAGTGGTTCCCGGAACTGGCCCGCTGCTATTCTCTTTCCGGCGCTGAAGTGATCGTCTACCCGACGGCAATAGGCAGCGAGCCGCTGCTCGCGGAGTTTGATACTAAACCGTTATGGGAGCAGATGATTCGAGCCAACGGATTGGCCAACGCCACCTTCATGGTGGCTGTCAATCGCATCGGTCACGAGGAGCCGCTGACATTCTACGGCTCATCGTTTATCTCTGATCCTTATGGACGCCTGTTGGTGCAAGCTCCGCGTGACCGGGATGCCGTTATCATCGGCGACCTTGATCTTGACCAACGCCGGGACTGGCTGGAATTCGGCCTGATCGAAACTCGACGTCCCGGCGAATACGCTCCGCTCGTGGAGGGCAACAACAACCAATGAAGTCCGAGTCAAAAAGTCAGCTCGTCATTATTTCCTCTACAGCACGGTAGGCTTGATTGATCGCTTGATCGGTGTAGGCTGCCGCAGCTGCATCGGAGTTCGCGATTGCGATTCGTCCGAAGCGCCTGCGTGCGACCTCGTTGGGCGTCGCACCGCCATTGAAGAATGAATCGGGGTCGAACAGCGGGTTATACTCATAGGCATAACCGTGCGGCCATCGGTTGACGGTGATAGCTTCAATGTCACTGGCTTCGTCGAAGCCCGCGGGACCGAGTACGGTGGCGAGCTGGGATCGTATTTCGCGCTCGAACATGGAAAAGGGCTCGCTCAAGAGCTCAGCGCGGCCAACCCGATGTTGGTCGCGTTCGGATAGACCAGGCTTACAGGGCGTCCGCAGCATTCGCAACACGATTGGCTGGTCAGGCGTATGCGGCGACGTGTAGGCGCCAATGTTAACCGGGTTGTCGAGGCGCACGTACGCGTGGAACATACCAGGCGTATAGATACTTTGAACGCCTAATTTGTGAAACGCGTGCCAGTTACGAACCGCTACCGCTGTGTACACGAGTGGGACTTTCACGCCGTAGTGAAGCGCATCTTGCTGGTCGCTCGGAAGGCCAGGAACGACGTATGGGATCATCATGTTCCAACCAGCCATCACAACCGCTCGGGCTTGCACGCCATAGACGGCGCTACCGCGCGCGTAGAGAACGTCGACCTCACTTGCGTGCGCAGGGTCTCCACGATGCGCGACGCGGACGACTGTGCTGGATAGGCGAATCCGCACTGGCGAACCACCGCGGTCGAGCTTATTGTAGTCCGCCCGTGCGGTGACGACGTCATCGACGGTGTTGCCGGCGAGCGAACCGGAAACGAGCCGGCGCACAAGCATGCGTGCGATTGAGGCGTTGCCGTCTGGGAAATGAAACGTGTACGCTGGCTGATTGGGCGTCGCTGTGCCCTTCGCGGTGAACCCCATCCTATGATAAGGGCCCGGCTGCAAGCGCATGCCTTGAAACCCGGGATATCCACACCCCCAGCAATCCAGCGCGGAGACAGCATCGATCTGGACGCCCCATAGATCGAATGTGCGGGATGCGTAGAACGGGATCACGCTCGGATCGATTTTCACAAGTTCGAGAAGAAACGTCTTATAGCTGATGCGAGAGAGACGTTCTTTCTTCTGGTCGGACGTCAAACCGGGCAGATAGTCGACGCTCGCCGTCTCGACGCGCAAGATGTCAGCTTGCGCCCTTGCGGAGAGTGGAGTCTTACGTAAGAAAGTTTCCCACTTCGCCTTGTCTGAAGAATCGCCATAGAGGTCGCTCGGAAAGCCAGCGACAAAACGCTCCTCACCAAACGTCTCACGGTCGAAGAAAAATCCTGCGCTTAAACCTTTGTAATAGTTCCAGCGGTCATCGCGGGCGGCAAGCGCTGGCGGGTCTATGCCGAGTTCGTCGAGGAGACCGCGTGCAACAGTACTGTACGGGAACGGCGACTCGATAGCATACGTGCCACCATTCGTCACGAGCATGCGCCCGCGAACGGTAAACTCATCGCGTCGGGCGTGACCCCCAAAGTCATCGTGATTGTCTAGGATAAGGATGCGCGCTTTTGGATCGTGTTTGCGATAGAAGTGGGCAGCAGCGAGCCCACTCAAGCCGGCGCCAACGACCACGAGATCGTAGCGTTCACCCGTGGCGATCGGCGACGACGCGTGTGGCCAGAAGTTTCCATCACGCACGGCGTGGGCCTTTTCGAAGGACCCTGGTCCGCTGCCGCGCATGCCGGTGAGCGCGGGCGGGTAATAGCCAGGCAGATCCTGCGGAAATTGGCGTGCTGCTTGCGCCAGCGTGGGCAGTGCCCTGACGGCAAGCGCGCTTGTGCCAACAGCGAGTGCAATACCGTTAAGAAAATCGCGCCTTCGAATCGGACGCTTGTTGTGGGCGTCCAATTCAGACTCGCCCCTGTTC